>NZ_OZ032159.1:1500000-1601456 GCF_964026555.1 Candidatus Tisiphia endosymbiont of Beris chalybata
TATCAGCAAATATCCTCTCTACCATGTATTCGTCAGGATTAAAGCCGCTAGGTATTTCTTGAGTTTTTAATATAGATAGTTTTTCATCATTAAAATCGTAGCTATAGGTAGTATTGGGTCTAGCTGGTGAAGAGTACACTACTCTAATATCATCTTCGTCAAAATTAGTAGAAAGAGCCATAGCTGAAAAAGCTGCATCTGGAAAATTAATCACTTTTTCCGTCTCATTTGTAAGATGCTTTATTTTACTTAAGGCTAATCCTAGAACCCTATAATTAAGTATCAGATAGTTTTTAGTGATCTCACAACTTATTAAGTATCTATTAGGAGCTTCAGGCACATAATTATTCTCCCATAAGCTATTTTGAAAATTATTTATATCTACTAATACTACTCGGAAATTTTTAGCTCCTTCATTAGTTCTAATATAAAAATTATTACCATTATGTTCAACATCATAAAATATTCCCTCTTTTAGCGGCCGTATCAGCTGGGGCTGAAAATGCTCATCGTCCATTTGGATCGCATGAATTTCATTAGTATTATGGCCCGCAACATTAATAAAGACATATTGTTTACTAGATGATTTATTCGCATCTATTTGATATAAGGGATCATGTATAGAAAAGATTAACTGATCATTTTCTTGGCGTGCTCCTAAGGTATGAAACATTAATTTATCTTGACGAAAATGCTGATTAAGGGGAAGATAAAAGAAACCTTTGAGCTTTTCATGCCAAATTATATTACCCCCGACATTGGGGATTGCATCTGCTAAATATTCTTTAGTTGTTAAATTATAAATTTTAATCGTAAACTTTTCATCGCCCGTAAAATTAACGCTATACGCCATTAATGTATGATCAGGTGAGATCGCTATAGTACGTACAGTAGTAAATTTATTATTTTGAGCAATAAGATTAACATCAAGGATAATTTCTTCTTCAGCTGACATTGAATATTTTTTCCTACAATATATAGGATATCCTTTATCTTGTTCAGTTCTGATATAG
The DNA here is from genome assembly GCF_964026555.1 of Candidatus Tisiphia endosymbiont of Beris chalybata. NCBI lineage: Bacteria > Pseudomonadati > Pseudomonadota > Alphaproteobacteria > Rickettsiales > Rickettsiaceae > Candidatus Tisiphia > Candidatus Tisiphia endosymbiont of Beris chalybata. The sequence continues at coordinate 1,501,014 of NZ_OZ032159.1, forward strand.
TAATAGTAATCATCTTTTTTAGTAGGTACAGACTGATCAGTTAATTTAATTCTTCCTTTAATTTCTTCAAAAATTTTGTCTTTTTCTGCTTGGAGAGGATTAAAAAATTGTGCAGCGTAATTGTTTTCTGCCTCTAAATATTCAATAATTTTCTTATCTTGCACATTTGGCCAGTTAGGATCCCGAAGCCAGGCATATTCATCTGTGATTTGTTGGTTATGTAATGTAAAGTTATAATCAATTTTAGGTGCTATAGGCGGCATTATTTTATTCTCCTTATTTTGAGAGTTGCTCAATAGGATAGTGATAACAAACGACATAATAATAAATATGCTAATATATATTATTAACTCAAATTGCGTAAATTTTTTCTTAAAAGGGGGGGCTACCCCAAGGAATAAAGATAGAATTTGGTGAATTTTCATCAATTGTTGTTTATTATCCTCTAATTAGGTTAATTGCTAAATAAGAAATTGAAGTTTATAAAAAATTCATTATAGAGCTTAAATATATAGTAAGCATAATTAACAAAGTCATTACTATAAATAAACTGGCTGATAGATTATGTAAAGATTTTATTTTACGTAAAGTTTTTTTATCAATGCTGGTTAAAATATTATATTGAACTCCTACAGCAGAATGATCTTCAGATGGGATTTGGTGATAGTGGTATTTATAATAAATGCTGCGGCACATATTTTCAACCATACGGAATAAATCTATATTTATGCTAGTAGTTGAATGTCTAGAAACTATTTTGTTGACTATCTTGGCCAATAGAATTGCTATTAGAATTACTATTAGCTGTTCTATTATCTCTTCCCGATTTAGCTTATATAGTAATACGGGATATGATAAATTAAGTAATTTAAGGGTTTGCTCAAACCAGAAGCTAATAATAAAAGTAAATAGTAACATCGTAAATAAGCTAAGTTTAGTTAATATATTCAAATTAGGAGCAAAACCCCCAGTTACATTTTTATATTTCACCATAGAAAATATAGCTATAACAGTGATAATTTTTAAAAATAAAATAGCATAATAGCTTATGTCTTGACTCAAGCTGGATATTATAAAAAGTTTAGCAGTAAAGCTAGACACTATAGGAGCGGAAATTATTAACAAAATACTTAATATCAAGCTTGCTAATAATAAAGGATTTTTGATCGACCACCCTATTTTTAATTCTGAACAATTTTCTATTTGCTGTTTGTCTATCAATATTGCCGCATATAAACTAAATAAAGCCTTATAACATATATGAATAAATAAAAAAACAGTTACCCCTAAAGAGACCTGCTCTGATTTTGTGCCAATAGCAATTAGCATAAAGCCGAGCTGAGAGATCGTAAGGTAGCATATTACTCTTTTAATATTATCTTCAATACATGCATATATTCCGCTATAAAGGATCATTAATATCCCAAAAAATTTAAGTATTTCTAAGCCACTAAATAATTTGAGTATAATAATAATTGCTATTTTACTAGTAAAACTAATTAAATATACTATCCCTGAGCTTGAAGCATAAGGGTAGCAATTTACCATCCACCCAGAAAAAGGAGGGACAGCAACGTTAATTAGACAACCGCTAAGGATTAAAAGATAAAATATATTAGGGGTGGCTTCTATTAAGGCAGTTAAAGGAACAATTTGTATAGTAGAACTATGGGTGATGATATAACTAATGCCTATTAAAATTAGGCTACTTCCTAGTAAATGGGTTAAAAAATATTGTCTTGCTGCTATAAAACTATTTTTATGTTTCCCATAGAAAATTAATATACTTGCCAAGATCATCATAATCTCTAAAGCAACAAACAGAGAAATAAAATCGCCAGCGAATAGCCCCATTAGGGCAAAAAAAGAATAGGTGCTCCCTATTAAGACTTCAAATTTTCTCTTTTGACTAATTGCATATAAATTAGTAGCTAAGGTTATCATCATAAAAGCAAGACTTATTAATCTATTTTCCTTACTAATATTAACTAACAAATTGTCATAATACTCTACTATTATGTTTTCTTGAGTGAGTAATAATAAATAAATTACCGATAGTGGATAAATTATCGAAGTAATGTAAAATACAATATTATACTTGCCATATAATATATAAGTACAAAGAGGTAAGAAAATTAGCAGAAGAAGGTAATGCATGAAATTTATATATTTAATAGCTCAAGCAATATATATTAAAAACTTTTTAATAAAAATTTGTACAAAGTAAAATAATATTACCCCACTTGTGCAAATAATTAAACTAATAAATATTGGAGTAGGTAAGCTATGTTCTCGAGAAAGAGATGGCAGGTTATAGTCAATTGATGAGAATTTGGTGACATTGTTACTCAATGCTTGCCTATTATATATAGGCGTCACTCCATCGCTCCTAGCACCAAATTCTCCTGAATTGACTATATCATCTACCGGCTTATAAATAAATGATATTAGTTTTGTTAAATAGAGCGCTGAAAATAAAGTACTTAAAGCTAATATCGTTATCACTAATAGCTGGTCTTGCTGAACTGCTGCTAACATAATATAAAATTTACTGATAAAACCACCAAAAGGAGGGATACCTATCAATGATAAGCTGGCTAAAACAATAATAAAGCTGGTCTTCGGCATTTCTGCAGCCACCCCTAGAAGATCAGAAGCTTGGGCTGTCTTTTTTAAGCTATAGATACATCCCATTGCATAAAATAAACAAATTTTGGTAAAAGAATGAGAGCATAAATGTAAAATGGCTGCTCCCATAGACTTTGAAGTAAACATAAAAGCGCTAAGTAAAGCTATGCCTAATTGATTAATTGTAGAATATGCTAAGATCTTTTTAATGTTATTACTTTGTAGCGCTTTAAATGAGCTATATAATATAGTAAAGGCTGGAATCCAAATAGCAATATTTAAGTCAGAAAAAATAGTGTGTAAATATTTAAGCCCAAAAACATATAATAGAATTTTATAAATACAAAAAAGCCCCGATTTTACCACTATAACCGCGTGTAATAAGGCACTGACTGGATAATGAGCTACCATTGCTGCAGGCAACCATTGATGCATTGGTAATAATGCTGCCTTAGCTATCCCAAAAATAAACATAAAAAATAAAATCATTGCTTGAGCAGGTGAAAAGTAATTTGCCAAAAAGCCATGAGATATAAAATTGCCATGTCCTACCCTAGTATAAATAACCATTACAGCGGGTAGAAATAATATAGCTCCGGCTATTACCAATATTTTTAAGTATTTAGACATACCAGAGATAATTTTATCGCCCCCCGAATGGCCAATTAAAGGAGCAGTGGACAAAGTTAATATTTCATAAAAAGTAAACATAGTGAACAGATTTGAGGATAATGCTATCATTATTCCGGCTAAAACACTGAGATTTAAAAAAAACAGAAAGTGAGAGGAATTTCCAATAATATTAATCTTTAAATATTGGATAGTATAAATAAGTGCACAAATCCATAAAGTGCTTATTAAAGTGAGAAAAATCAGGCTTAGTGGTTCTAGGTGAAAACCCAGAGAAAAATTGCCTATTACGTTTACTGATAGTTGAACTCTAACTCCTTTTAAAAATAACCAATCAATAATTAGAATATTTATAAAAAAGAAACAGCTGATAATAATTAATAAGGAATTACGGCTTCTGCTATCACTCTTACTAATAAAAGGGGCGAGTAAGTTCAAAGTTGTTAGGAACAAGGTGGATAAAAGCAAAAAATCAGGCGTAATGATAGAGTTCACGTAACTACCCTCCTAGCCCTAGTAGAGTATTATTTACTACCATATTGTAGAAAATTTGCAGGCGGCCTAAATATATCACTAAGATAGCTTGTCCTATACTAATAATAGTCAGCCCATAATGATTAAGGGATGAGGGTATTGAGTCAGAAATATACTTACTGACGTTAGAACTCTTGCGCAATTCCAGAGGTCTGTTTTCTTCAAAAAATAGCTTTTTAGCAATTTTATAATGATAAAGATAGGCGAGGCAGGAGCTGATTATAATAACTATGAACTCAACCCATAGCTTTTTTAGTAACAATAATTCAATGATAGTAAGCTTAATAATAAACATCCCACTAATTGGTAAGCCACAACTACAAATTAAATTAAAGCCTACTAAAAAACGCCATAATAGTCCAACTTTTTTTAAATGAGCATAACCATATAAGTCGCTAATGGTAATTATTAGAAATAGGGCTATTTTATTGAGACTATCAGCCAATAAAAATGGAAAAATAATATTTTCGCCTTGCGGAATTCCTAGCAGTAGAAATACATAACCAATTTGAGCAGTCGCAGAATAGATAATAATATTTTTAATTTTTTGCCCTTTGAGAGCAAAGTAAGTACATAGTGTAATAGCAGACAAAGCTATTGGCTTAATAAAATATGGAAAAATATTAATAATAACATTGTAATCAATAACACAATGGATGAATCTCAGCACTATATAGATGCCTACGATACTAGAAATACCGGTAATATAAATAAGCATTACCGGAGCTACTGAATAATAGGCTCTAATCATCCAAAAATGCATAGGGAAAAGAGCAGTTTTAAGAAGCGCGCCAATTAAAAAAAAGCTGATAGAAATTACTATTGTTTTTGAATGGTAATTAGATTTTAAAAGTCCGGAAATATCAGTCATATTCAGGCTGCCAGTATAACTTAGCAAGAATCCAATGGCTATTAATATTAAAGTAGCACCAATAGTGCCGAGTATTAGATAATCGAAGGCGCCAATGGCTGCTTTCGGATTATTGCCTTGGGCCATTAACACATAAGTGCTCAGAGAAGATATTTCAATAAAAACATACAAATTAAACAGATCGTTAGTACTCAGTATGCCGAGGTAACCTGCGTGAGCAAATAATAAAATAGCATAAAATAATGATCGCCTTTTCTTGTCAATAAATTCTAGTACGGTTTCTTTAATTAATTTGTTGCAGAAAATTAAATAAAATAATATTACCCCATTAATATATATAATAAGAGGTTGGCTGAGGTAATCTAATTTATATTCGATTCCAATCGGTGCCGCCCAGTTACCAAAATTATACATAAGAGGAGCATTAATTGCCGACAGACCATAAATACTAAGAATTAAGCTTAGCCCAATTGAGAGGATTACTATTATTCGAGTAATAAATATATAACGGAAAGTTAATATCGAAAATAATGCACCAAACAGTGGAGAGAGAACTTGCAATACTGGGAAATGTTTAATTAATATCATTCACCCTCTATTTCAGTAAAATGAATTTTGGATTCAGATATAGTAGCAAATTGTCTAGAAATAAGATAAATCAATGCCAGGCCTACCGAGAAGGTAGCAAATCCTACAACAATAGCAGTCAACATTAATACTTGCGGAACTGGGCTTGAGTATTGATAATTATACGAGCCATTACCAATATTTGGAGTGCTAGTTGAAGGTTGCTGATAGTTTAAGCTGTTATTATTGTGAGCTGCAGCATTATTATCTAAGCTTTTTGCTGTTGATTGAACTCCATATTCTGCTTGTGGGGCGGGGTCTATATAGTGATCAAAACTACGTTCAATGGGTATAATGCCTCCATTAACTTTACCTAAAATAAGATAAAAAATTAATACAGAGCTTTGCATTATGTTGAGCCCTATAATTTTATGGACATAATTATCGCTAGTGAGCATTATAAATAAGCCAGCCGTTAAGACTAATAAGGCCAGAAAATACAAACTTTTTGATAAATATAGCGTCTCTAGAAACATTATCATTAACTCAAGAATATTAGGTTCTGTAAACATTTCTATCTAGGTTCTGTGAAGGTTTCTAGGTAATGAGTAGATTTATACTGCTCATTACCTAGAAACCTTCACAGAACCTAGCTCTTCTTCAAGTTAATATGGCTTAAATGCTTCATTATAAACACAAACTATTTTTTTGCCTAAGCGTATTGATAATTTGTGGAATACTTGCTCAACAATGACCATATTGGCATTGTCTTGTGCCAAGCGGTAATTTACCATAGATTCTCTTAAAGCATCATCGACTGCAAAAATGGCAGGTAATTCAGCGTTTTTATCTCTAAATTGCAAATAAGTATATATCCCATCATCAAAAATTTTAATTGGCGCGATTGATTCATTACCACTAATGGAATAATTAAAATTATATTTTTCAGGATGCCCTAAATCAGGGCTAGAGGAGGAAGAGGCCGTATAATTTTGTAAATAATCCCCCGCTTTGTCATCATCTGGATAAATAAATCTTAAATTAAATACCATTTCTGGATCTCTCATGTCCAAAGTTTCTGCTGCATATAATTCAAAAAAATAGGTTCTTTTATTAGTAATAATAGTCATGTTAGTGGTAGCATCTTGCTCTATGGGCTTAATAAAAATCCTATTCCCAGCTGGTACTATCTGCCAAGAAGTAGTATCCCCCATAGAGATGCTCGCTACTTCTTCGTCTTTGGCTAATTCTATACTAGCTTGATATCCATAATAACCAGTAAATTTGAATACATCATCAGGGTTATATACCATGACCCTGATCCTGCTATCTACAGGCATTGGTCTAGATTCTCTTACTGCTAATACAGTATTGACAAAAAATATTAACGTAAAAAATACTATTAGCTTCTTCATTTATTTATTACTTTTATCTTCTATTAACTTTAACTTATAGCTAGTAACAACAAAATTAAATTTTGAGTTTGGGGGTAGATGTATATTTATTGGATCTATTTCAAAGTTGATCATGGCCTGCCATACCATATTTTCTAAAATTTCATTTGAAATATTTTTAACTAACGAAGTAAACTTAACTTCCACTTTATTATTTTTATGATAAGTAACTGATCCTATTTCAATAGAACGTCTAAAATTTTTCTGATAGCGCATTACTGGTGATATCGGATTGTCAATATTCATAAAATTAACAAATTGTAGAAAAACTATACGCGTAGAGTTGCTCTGGATAAACTGAAACTGCGAACGTAGTAAGTCATAATCATATGACTCCCGATGTATTAGATAGTTTCTCAGCATAATATCCGCAATAGAACTCAGAGGATCATTCTTGACATCTTTCGCATTGGTTATTGTAGCATTGTTAAATGTTTCAGAAGCAATGGCATATCTCACTTGGCGTTCTATGGGTAGTAAATTATTTAAACTAATACCTATCACTATAAATAATATTAATACTATACTAGAGAAGAATAGTAATACTGTCCTCTGTACAAGAGGGTATAGATAAGTAACATTATACCATTCCCTGGAATCAACGAAATATTGACCAGATTTAATGTAATCCTGTACCGAACTTAATAGCTTATCCATTATATTAAAACTTCTCTAATGTCTGCTTAATCTATTTGCTTTGTTTCTTCTATTCCATCTATAGGATTTTCGGGCTCATTTTGATTATTATTACCTTTATTTTCTTCTAAATTAAACTCTAGCAGATTAATTGCTCCTATGTAAATCCCTTGCTTAGAAAAATTAATATCGAGTTTTATTTTTTCTTGTGGAGCTAATTGGTCTCCTTCAGCCTTAACTATTGATGATGGTCTGACATTAGCTGCTTGCTCAATTATTATTTTAAGGATTTTTTTAGGCAATAGCAAATTGCTCGGGATTAATGCTTGAATCACATTATGGTAATTAGTTAATTCAAAAGATAACTTCCCAGTAGGTAATTTAGTATCTGTAAGTTTCAAGCCTCCGGTTAAATATATCTGTGCATTATCATCACAGTTAAGTTGCAGGTGATTAATATCTAAACTTTTGAGAGTGTCTACCTTAGTATGTTCATCCTCCAAAATATTGGTAAGTATAGAAAAGTTAAGAGCTGCTTTTTTAAAATTAAAAAAATCGTTTAAAGCAGAATATACTAAACCTACTTGTAATAAGATATCGTGTCCGCTGGTTGCCTTAATTTGGCTAATTAAAAAATATAAATCGGCAATATTAGCAATTTCTTTATCTGTATGGGTGATAGATAATAATTTATTATTTATTTGCAACAATTTTATCATCGATTGCAAACGGTCTGTATTTAAGAACTGATATATAGGCTTATTAAATTTAACCAATGCTGTAATAGGATCGATTGGTTTTACGATATATTCAAGCTTATTTTGCTCAATATTCTCTACTTGTATAATATCTTTAGCTAAAACCACCTTGGCTTTTTTAAAACTCAAATCCAGAATGAAAGTTATTTGATCGGTAGTTATTTCCTTCGAATTAATATGGTCAATAAACTTTATGGTTGGTGCAGTTAGAAGAATTTGTAAACGTCCAGGGAAACCTGAGACTTTGATTTGTTTATAAGATAGTTTGATATTATCTGTTTCTGAATTGTTTATTGCAGTTGCAATGTTGCCTTTAATAATATGGGCAGTAGCAAACCACGCTACACTATATAATAAAAATGTAAAAAATAAAATTTTACGAATCACTGTGATACTCAATTATAAATTAATATTACGGGTAGAAGAGGGTAAGAAAACCCTTAAACCATCGAGTTCTTCATTAATAATAATCTGACACCCTAACCTGGAAGTATGGGTAAGACCAAAAGCTAAGTCAAGCATATCTTCCTCTGCTTCTGAAGGATTTTTTAATTTGTTGTAAAATGCCTCATCTATAATCACATGACAGGTTGCACATGCTAAGGATCCTTCGCAGGCGCCTTCAAGATCTATATCATTTTGGTGAGCAATTTCTAAAATAGACAGCCCTAAAGGTGCCTCCACTATTTTTTCTGCACCTTCTTTATCAAGCACGAAAATCACTTTTGGCATTAATTATTTTCCTCAACTATTTTTTGACTTATGCAGAAAGTATATTATATATCTTCAATATGCTTACCTTTCAATAGATCTTCAATAACATTATTTAATCTATGGGAGATTATTGGTTCGGTAATCATCTCAAAATTTTGACGTAATCCTATAATGTAATTACGGTCATTTGACTTTAAGGATTCTCTAAAAACATGAATAGCCTGGCTAATTTTTTCTATTTTTTCTGCTTCAAGCAAGCTTCCTATTTCTTGAATTGCCTTCTCTATATTATATATTAAAGACTCAGAATGTATTATGGTTTCTTGCAATAATTTCCTATTATGATCTTCTGACGCATTTTGATAGGCATTTTCTAGAATTTTAGTAATTTCATCTTCACTTAAACCATAACTCGGTTTTACAGAAATAGTGTGGGAGACCCCACTATTTTTTTCTAAAGCTGCTATCGATAATATCCCATCAGCATCAATAGAAAATGTTACTTCAGTTCTTACTCCTCCTGCCTTCATTAAAGGTAGTTCTAGCTCGTATCTTGCTAGAGACCTACAATCTGTTGCCATTTCTCTTTCCCCTTGCACTATATGCAATTTCATAAAGTGCTGGTTATCCACAGAAGTGGTAAATTCTTTGGTGATAGATATCGGTATAGGGGTATTACGCAGGATAAGCTTTTCTGTAATACCGCCATTTAGTTCAATACCTAGTGATAAAGGTACAACATCTATTAATAAGGAATTAATATTTGCAGTAGTCAAATTTTCTGCCTGCAAAGCTGCTCCCCAGGCTATTGCTTTATCAGGATTAATATCAGAAAAAATAACAGTATTAAATGTTTGTTCTAAAATTTTATTAATCAAAGGTATACGAGTTGAGCCCCCAACAAGAATAATGCCAGAAAGATTAATCTTTCCAGCATCTTGTAAAGTATCTAGAGTAATATTTATGGTTCTTTGCACTAAGGGCAATATTAAATGCTCAAAATTTTCGCGATTTAATTCTAAGGTTTTGCCCTCCAATACTCCACTAAATTGATCATGGAAACTGAGTGTTTCTTTAGCGGTTTTTGCCAGGTTCATTAATTCTTGGCACTCTGCTAGTTTATATTTATTACAAAAATAGTGCATCACTAAATGATCAATGTCATCGCCTCCTAAAACATTATCTCCCCCTGTGGCAATAACTTGTAATACGCCGGTTTGCATGTGCAAAATTGATACATCAAAAGTGCCGCCTCCTAGGTCATATACTAAATAACACCCTTCCGTTTTCTTATTTAAACGATAAGCATAAGCCGCAGCTGTGGGCTCAGCAATTAACCTTAACACCTCAAACCCAGCAATTTTTGCTGCCAATATTACTTCCCCTCGTGCCGCATCATTAAAATGAGCAGGGACAGTAATGACTGCTTTATTAATTTCGCAATTTAATTTGCTAATAGCTTGTTTTTTTAAATAAATAAATATTTGGGCTGCTAATTCGGGTATAGTCATGGATTGACCCGCAAATTTAATACGTAAAGTTTTTCCGTCTAAATCAAGATACTCCTTGACCAACCCAAAGAGCGATGGATTAGCTTCTAAATCAGGAAGTTTTTTACCAAATAATCTTTTGATCGAATGAATATTCCTTATTGTTTTGCTACTGGCCTCCCCAATAATAAATTCCCCCGCATGAAATCCTATAATTGATGGGATAAGCTCTCTAGATTTCTCATCTGCAATCACCTTTGGGACTTGTCCTTGAGAAAACGCCAGTAACGAATTTGTGGTCCCAAAATCAATTCCTACTGCTAGATGCTTATTATCCTCTTGCTGCGTCCCCGGCTCACTAATTTCTACTATTTGCATGAGTTAATTTTTAATTGGATACTGTTAATCAAATTCCTAAGATATTTTAGTTGTATAGTGAAATCAAGAGCAGACTGCATATCGTGATTTCTAAAGGCTACTGTTAAAGATTGAATAAATTGTTGTTGCTTAAGCATTTTATTTTCTAAAATATATTTTAGCTGCGATAATTCCTGGGTATTTTCGACCAATTCTAAGTTAAGCCATATGTCATTTAATTGTGCCTCAGTCATTCTTTGCCTGATTTGTGTTTCATTCAGGTGAATATTATTTAAAAGTAAAAGATGTTCAGCACGCATTAAATCATCTTTAAGAACTTGATAAGCTTTGTTGAGATCAATAGACATAGCTAAATTGTGTTGCTTTTCTTGTATGAGTTTAGTCTTATCTGGATGATACTTTAACTGCATAGCAAAATATTGAACATTTAAAGTATTTAAATCAATGTCATATTTTTGTTCTATATCAAGTAATTTAAAATAACTGATCATATCACTATATTCTTACTATAGAATCGAGGTTATTATATACTAAAAAATAATTAAATGTTAGAAAAACATTCTGAAGATTAAGTGGAGATCTTCTAATATTTCTCCACTGCAAGAGTGAAATTGTCATGCTGATTCATACGTAGAGTATGGACTCAGTATGATCGCTACAAAAGATTCAAAGCGTCCTGTCCTCTATTATAGTAGGTAAAGTTTTAGGCTCAAAAGATATAAGATCAGGTGAATGCTTGAGGCATTGGACCTTATCAGGCAGATCTAGGTATGCTGCTATAGCTAAAAATAACCCTAAATGATGTTCTGGATCTACTAAAGTTGCTAAGTCTTCATAAATTTTTAAAGGCGGCATTGGGAAAAATCTGTGATATAATTCTACAATCTCAAACGTCGGATTGGCTATGAAAGCATCTTTAAGCATTTGAATATCAAGATTTTGCTTACTAGAATAATTTAATGTTAAATAAAGACGCAACGCTTCATAATAGGAAGGTACTATAGTTAAAGCGATTTCTAGATAATAGATGGCCTTTTTAATATCTTTCTCATCTAACATATTCTGTGCGGCGAGCGTGTAATAATAGGCTAATTTATTTTTTATCGGTTCGAATTTTGTTCGGTTAATTCTATTAAACTTACTGGTAATGAAAGTAAGCTTTTCCCATTCGCAAAGCTTAAAATAGCAATCAATCAAAATCTCTAAGGTATTTATATCATACTCATTTAAATAAAAAGAGCGGATAGCATAATTTTCAGCTTCTTGATACATTCCCTTTTGATAAAAAATTTGTGCTAATCTTTGAGGGGCAAAACCAGGAGATAATTTTTGTTCTAGTTCTTGCAAATATTTTATTTGTTGTTCTGGATCTTCTTCGGTTTCAGCTAGAAGTAAAGTATAGAAAATTTGATTATCACCTTTGAGAGGAGATTTTATTCTTTTAATAAAATTTCGGGTCTTTGCTTTATCCCCTATAATAAATGCGCCCATAGCTTTCATCAGCTGCTCAGTAGTATTATGAGCTTGGCGCATTAGGAAGCGAGTCTTAATATGTAAGGGGATGTCGAGGATTAAAAATATAATCTTGAGGGCACTAAAACTAATAATCGCCGATAGTATATATATCACAATAAAAGTAAAAAAAGTGCTTTCTATATGATAATCATAGACGTTGATCGTTAATATTGAATCAAGCTGATTTAATAGGGAAAACCCCAAATATAATAATAGAAATATGATACAAATTATTAACAGCCTAATCATTAGTTTGCTCTATAAATTTTTGTTGGAATTTTTGGGAATAAAAATAATTAATCAAAAAATCTAACTGCGTCATTATTCTATGTTTTAAAATTTCTTGATCTTTATGGAGCAAGGTTGTTCTTTCTACCTTAATAAATTTTTCTAGCCAACAAGTATAGAGAGGGAAAATTTTCTCTATCTTTGCATTGTTATTAAATAAATAATGTTCATGATAATTTAATAATTCTTCTAGGATATTTTGAATGTCTGGCGGTAATTCTATCTCCTGGATTTTATATATTTGCTCCCTATAATGTTTACCCTGTAAAAAATTTGCGGTGAGAAGATTTATAGTCATTAAATAATTACGGTAATCATTTTGAAAGGTGGAAACCGATTTGGTATTCTTATGGGGTAAGCTATTAGGGGAGTTTGCTGATAAATCGGGAGCTTTAATTAGTTCATCTCTGTGAAGAGTATTTTGGTGTTCATTAATGTTTTGTAAATGCCCTGAATAAGGAGCTATTACTGCTTCTACTATATTAGTGCCTAATGTTGAATTATTATAATTGTCTGCCAGTTTTGGAGTAGGGGTTAGTTTTTGGGCCGTAGAATCTGGAACAATGTCTTGCTCAGCAGTTTCATTTGTAGAATTGTGTGTTTCAATAATCCTAAATACCCCTAACTGATAAAAAGCCATATAGCCTATAGCAATAGTAAATACCATAATAAGAATTACTGTAAAAATAATAGGGCTATTGCGACGAACCTTTAACACTTCATTCTCAGCCTTGTTCATTATTCCTCTTAATTATTCAAGATATTAGATGTTTTTGCCCGGCATACTACCGCACTGCGAGGTTAATAATGTTAACATTTCTTCGGGCTGCCCTCCATTACAATAAATCACATTTTTTGTAAAAAATCTAATAATAGTTGCCACTTTTTCACTGATAGTAATAACTTTAGTAGAAAAAAACAATTCTAATAAATTATTTTGCTTTAATAAGGTAACAAGAGTTTTAGCACTGTTCTGTGAATATAATAAAATATAATCCACTCCTTTTTTGATTTCTTCTATGTGGTGCAAGGTATTAGCATATTGGACTTCATAAATAATTTGTCGCTTAATGGCGCTAGGTAAATCTTGAGTGATTTCATTAGAGGACAGATATATGCTTTGTTTATAAAGCTGCGGGGGGATATTTTCTATCAACTCTTGTATATTTTGAGCCTTATAAGCTATGGTAAAATTATGTTGCCCCAGAATTATATTAGAAGAGTCCCCTACCACCCAAATTTTTTTAATGGGATTTTGATGCTGTAAGTTTGGCTGTTGGTTAAACTGTGAAACAAAAAGTTTAGTGGCCACTTTACTAGTAATAATTATGTTATTATAATCGTATAAAATAGCAGAGTTAAAACCTAATTCTCTATATTTTATTAAGGGAGAACAAATATATTTAAATTTTGGCCTTTGATTGAGCAGCTGCTCTTTATCCGAAGCAAAATTCTTACTCTCTAACATTCTAATAATATCATCATTATCTTCAGCGCTTCTGGTTAATAATACAGATTTCATAATTTCGAGATTTCATATATTAATAGTTCTTTTTTCGATAGCTAAGGCTGCTTCTTTGAGAGCTTCACTTAAAGTAGGATGAGCATGGCACGTCCTAGCGATATCTTCGGAAGAAGCTCCAAATTCCATAAAGGCTACCATTTCGGCAATTAGAGTGCCAGCATCCGGGCCAATGATGTGAGCTCCCAGCACTTTGTCGGTATGGCTATCTGCTAATATCTTTACCATTCCATCAGTAAAACCTGTGGTGCGCGCTCTACTATTAGCTAAAAATGGGAATTTACCTACTTTATATTCTATCTTTGCTTCTTTTAATTGTTCTTCTGTAAACCCAACACTTGCTACCTCTGGCCAAGTGTAAATTACACTCGGAATAAGATTATAGTTCACGTGCCCAGCTAAGCCAGCCATTATTTCCACCGCAGCTATAGACTCTTCCTCTGCTTTATGAGCTAGCATTGGTCCGGAAATCACATCTCCTACCGCATAGATATTAGCTATGGTTGTTTGGAAATGCTCATTAACTACAATTCTATTTTGTTTATCTAATTCGAGGGCTAATTTATCTAACCCTAAATTTATGGTATTAGCTTTCCTTCCCACTGCCAGTAATACTATATCAGCAGTGATTTGTTGAGTCTTACTATTTTTTAAGTCTTGGAGCTGTAATGCCACTTTTCCTGCGGTCTTTTCCGCTGATATGACTTTAGTATTCAGACGTAATTCGATAGATTGTTTTTGTAATATTTTAGAAAATTGGTTAATAATTTCCTTATCTAAAGCGGGTACAATGCTATCCGCATATTCTATAACTGTTACTTGCGATCCAAGTCGGTTCCATACTGAACCTAGCTCTAACCCGATATAACCACCACCAATTACTACCATCGTTTTGGGTATTTTAGTCAGATTTAAAGCGCCAGTTGACGAAACAATTAATTCTTCATCAACGACAATATTAGGGATTTCAATAATCTCTGAGCCAGTAGCAATTAAAATGTTTTTAGCTGAAATTTGTGTGCTTGTCTTCTCATTATTGATTTCCACAATATTACTCGAGAGAAGTTTAGCTGTGCCATTTATTTGAGTAATTTTATTTTTGGCAAATAAGCTTTCTATCCCTTTACATAATTCTGCTACTACTTGATTTTTTTTAGACATCATTTTGTGTAAATCAAGTGTAGCACTAGCTGTAATCCCTATATCAGAAAATTTGTGCATTACTTCATAATATTTTTCTGAAAAATTTAACAGGGCTTTTGAAGGAATACATCCAACATTTAAGCAAGTACCACCAAGGGTAGCTCTTTTTTCTACACAGGCAACTGTCATGCCTAGTTGCGCGGCTCTTATTGCGCCGGTATAGCCAGCTGGTCCGCTTCCAATTACGATTAAGTCAAATTCTTGCATATTAGTACCATTAAAATCATAGATTAGACTTCTTTCGAAACTCGCATTGCGTAGGGAATTTGAAGGAAACTCTTCGCTCCAAACCGCAGTGTACGGTAGTAGTATGTGAGGATTTGAGCCTAGATTCATTGTCCCAATTACTAGCAAAAGTAGAGTGTCAAAAGAAGTCTATTGATATAAAGACAGAAAAGTAGTAGTCAGTCAATAGGCTTAATTAATTTGATAGTATTTTTATTAGGAGCAGCAATAAAATTAATAATATTAATTTGTTCATAAAAAGGCAGAGAATCATCTTGTAATATAGAAAATATTTGTTTTGGGATAGCATAATGTACTTTATTACTGAAGGCAGCCGATTCCCCAATATTTTTTAATTCTCTAATAAATTCTAAAGGGCTTGGATAGGTTAGGGGGATATTTTCGTAATCGACTATGAGCTCTTGAAAACCTGCCTGCGAGAGAAGGGGAGTGACATGATCAAAATGGATAAAAGGCGACACATGAGAGTAGCTAGGGAGCTTTGCGGCTATTTCTGCTTCAACAAATTTTTTTTTAAGCATTTTTAAGCTGTTACCCCCGACAAAATTACCGATAAATATCCCATTGTCTTTTAACAAAAATCTAATTTGTAATAAAAATTTTTGGACATCATTAATCCAATGTAATCCTAAAGAAAAGGTGATCAGATCAAAACTAGCAGCTGGAAATGGTAAATTTTCTTCATCCACTAATAGCTTGCGATTATGCCCCACAGACTCAAGCAGACTATAAGATGAATCAGCTGCAATAATTATAGACTTGTTATAGTTTTGTGCTAGTAGGTTAGTTAACTGCCCTGTTCGGCATCCTAAATCTAAAATATTAGCAAAATCTTGGTCAATACAATTTAAGCGTGTAATAATATCTTCTGCCGACTGCTGGAAATATAGACATTTTTTGATAGTGTTGACACTGTTATTACGGTTAGCTTTTAGCTTTTCCCTATCAAATATAATCTTCATGTTGAAATTAATAACTTTTTCGCGCTCACTATCTAATCGCTGCGCTCTGCGGATTAGTAGTGGGGTCCTAATTGAGGTTCAAATTCGTTAGACTTGCTGCTTATTTTTGATTTTATATGAGGTATTATTATGTGTTATTATTCCAAAGAAGTCTATAAAAATCCTATCGAATTAAGGTTCATTATACTTACTAGGAATGGCTACCATCATATTACTTTGATACTTTCGGAGGTTTTTTTGAAAAGAAGTAGAATCCGCAAAGGAGGTTATAGAGATTGTACTACTTTTAGGTTGGGTAGTTATTTTATTATAATAGTTCCCACTCTCAGGTAATTTAATCGAATTTTTGTATAGGGGCATATTATTTGCGATCCTAATTACATCCTGTTGATATTTTGTACCACGCTTAGGGGTGCTAGAGTGATAATGGGCTATTGCTTTATGCCAACTACCTAGCTGATCATATTTAGCCTTAAGGAATTTAGCTGAATACGCAATGTTATATTTAGGATCAAAGGCTTGGCTTAATGAATTAAAAGCATCTAAATGATGTTTTAAATTGATTTGCATGCAACCTACATCAATATTTTCTTTCCCACTAATAATTTGTTTTTTGACAAATAATATAGCTTCCCTTTTAGTATTAAAATGATAACCACGGCCCTCCACATTGACTGTCCAGGGCCATACAATCATTATTTTATGTGTAGTATGTTTTCTGGCAGATTCTTTTAAAGCAATTGAGTGAAGGGTATTGCGTGGGATGGTATGTTTTGCTTCAAAATAAGGGAATAACCTTGAGCATTTATGCGATTCTGCGATTTCTTGATCAGTATCCGCATATGAAGACATTGGAACAAGGAAAATTAAATATATTGATAAGCTTAATTTAATAGACACGTATTCTCTTTATGCCCCTTAAGAGATATAAAAATTTTAATAATCTACCATATTAAAAAATTTTATATAATGCAACTTTAACAACGCGATATCAATATTAAGCAAGCTCGGTGTGACATTTTAACCAATAAGCCTAACATATAATTTACGCCCCTGAATTCACTATTTTTAACCATTCCTCTTCATATATAATTTTAATACCTAATTCTTTAGCTTTTTTGAGCTTGCTACCCGCATCCGCTCCCACTATTACCAAATCGGTGTTAGCCGAAACACTGCTGCTCACCTTTGCTCCTAGCTGTTCTCCCTGTAGCTTTGCTTCCGCCCTAGAGATATTTAATAAAGTACCAGTAAATATTATTACTTTTCCCGTTAAAGTAGAGGGGTTAGGTTGTGTATTATAATCTTGTATTGTTAAGATTTTACTAAGTTTGTAAATAATTTCTCTATTTTCTTTAATGTCAAAAAAATTAATAATATCCATCAGAGTTTTATCGCCTATTCCTTCTAAGTCATTTAATTTTTTGTAATTTGGTTGATCTAATGCCTCCTTTAAAGTAGCATCTGAGGGGCTATTATCTAAAGCTGATATTTCTTGCAGCAAGGACTCCATAGTAACAATAAAATTAGTATAGGTTTGAAACTCTTGCGCTAACAGTTTAGCATTCTGTTGCCCAATATGGCGTATTCCTAGGGAATAAATAAATCGATTTAAGGAAACAGTTCGGGATTTTTCAATATTTACCAATAGGTTTTCTACCGATTTTTTGCCCCACCCTAACATGTTTTCCAGTTTGACTAAATTTTGTTCATTAGACTTCTTGTCCCGCTCGTATTGCGATGCTAATTGGGACAGTGAATCTGTGCTCGAATCCTTATCTATCCCCGAGTGTGCTGGGGGGTGGAGCAAAGAGTCTCCTTCCAGTTCCTCGCTCGATATGCGCTGGAAAAATGGTCTATTGTTCTGGTGCAAATAGAAAATATCTACCGGATTTTTTATCAAAGATTTTTCTAGTAAAAACTGGATCTGTTTTCTCCCTAACCCTACTATATCTAGGGCGTGTTTAGAGACAAAATGGCAAATTCTTTCATAATTCTGCGCCGGGCAATTTAATCCGTTATCACAACGGATTATTATTGCTTGTTCATAATGTAAATGCGACCCACAAGAAGGGCAAGTAGTGGGTAGAGTAATTGGTGGGGTAGAATGGCGTTCACGTTTAGTGAAATCTACGGAAATAATTTGTGGAATCACATCACCAGCTCTTTGCAGGAACACATAATCCTTGACTCTGATATCTTTTCTGATGATTTCTTGATAGTTATGTAAGGTAGCTCTTGCGACTGTCACTCCGCCAATAGCAAGTGGTTCTAATATAGCTACCGGCGTGAGCACTCCTGTTCTACCTACTTGTATATTGATATTCATGAGCTTAGTTTGACCAATTATTGCCGGAAATTTATGAGAAATAGCAAATCTAGGACTTCTGGCAATAAATCCCATACGTTGTTGTAGCGCAAAATCGTTAAGCTTATATACTACCCCATCAATTTCGTACGGTAATTGATCACGCAAGGCGGTTAAATGTTCATAAAATGATTTGATATCTTCTAGGTAATAAGCTAATTTGCTTACCTCATTCACCATAAAGCCTAATTCTTTTAACTTTTGTAGTAAAATATCCTGGGAAGGAGCAATTTTTTCACTTGCAGCACCTAGGGCATAAACAAAATATTTTAATGGTCTACTTGCAGTAATAGTAGGATTTAGTTGTCGAAGTGAGCCAGCAGCTGCATTGCGGGGGTTAGCAAATTTATCCTTTTGCAATAATTCTTGCGCTTGATTTAATAATATAAAATCTTCTTTATTTATATAAACTTCTCCCCTGACTTCTAGTAATTTAGATGAGGAAGTAAGGTAATGAGGAAAATCTTTAATAGTTTTAATATTTTCGGTAATATCCTCTCCGATAAACCCGTCTCCTCTGGTAGAAGCAATTTTAAGCTTTCCTTCTTCATAAATAGCAGAGAAAGATAAACCATCAATTTTAGGCTCGCAAAAAATAGGGGGCAAATCATTTAAGCGCAAAAAATTCTTAACTTTGTTGATGAATTCGGTTATATCTTGCTCATCAAAGGCATTGCTTAAGGATAGCATTGGTACTAAATGCTTTACTTTAGAAAATTTGTCTGAATTGCTGCTCCCCACCTTTTTAGATGGGCTATTTGGCAGGATGAGGTGAGGGAACTTTTTTTCAATCTGAAGGTTGAGATTAAATAATTGATCATATTGCGCATCCGAAATTATTGGCGCATCCTCCTGATGATAGGCTTTATTATGTTTTTCTATTTCAGTTGCTAGGGTCCTTAACCACTCTTTTGCTTCTGGTTCTGAAATATGCTCAATACTAGCTGGTATATCTTTCATATATATTTTATGTAATTGATACTGCTCTTATCTTCATACTTTTTAATATGACCTATTTAAGAGAAAGTCTCCTAATAACTTTAAGTGATCTTTATAAATATTTTGGAGAGAAATTTGATTCAGTAACTTATTCACTTCATGATTCAGATTTTCTAGATAATTCATCACTTGAGATTTAATATTATGTCTTACCATTAAATCTCTTATTATTTTGAATTCTTGCTCAGTTCTGGTATTAGCTTTAAGCATAGAGGCAATTTTTAACTGCCAATCATGATCTAGCTTTTTATATAAAAAAATTAAGGGTAAGGTGACTTTGCCCTCTAAAAAATCATCTCCTATATTCTTACCAAGTATCGTGCTATTTCCTAAATAATCAAATAGATCATCAAGAACTTGAAAAATATTGCCTAAAATTTTGCCAAAATCATGTAAAATTTTGCAAATATCATCAGCCTGATTAGCAATGCGAGCCCCTGCTTCACAGGCTGCCCCAAATAATTCAGCAGTTTTGGCTAGAATAATTTCCTGGTACTCCATTTCATCAATAATCCTTCTCTCATTTAACTTTACTAGCTGTGCTACTTCACCTTGAGATATAATGGCTGAAGCTTTTGCTAAAGCTTTCATAGCTTTAATAGAATCGGTATCTACCATAAGCTGAAATGATTGGCTAAATAAAAAATCTCCTACTAAAATGCTGGCTTTACTTCCCCAAATAACATGTGCTGTGGGCTTAGATCGCCTCATATTACTCTCATCTACTACATCATCATGCAGTAAGGTGGCGGCATGAATAAATTCGACTGCCGCTGCCAGTTTAATATTATTCTCCCCATTATACCCAAACATTTTACTAGTTAAAATTGTTAATATAGGCCTAATTCTTTTACCTCCAGCTTCAAGTAAATGCTTTCCCACTAATGTTACTAGCTCTTCTTTAACGGATAAACGACTTATAATAATCTCATTTAATCGCGAAAGTTCAACTGCTAAGTTTTGATGTATTGTTGTTATAATATCCAATTTGTACTCACTTGTTTTTCAATGCAGGAACTCTAATTTGTCTTATCCCTTTCCGGCAAAGAGGGAAATATTAATTGTTGCAAGGAGCCCGGGTGATTATGAAAATCAGGGATTAATTCTTGGATTCTTTTTTCTAATAAGTCGTTAGGTCTGACATAATCCGCGGCTTTTGTATATAATGTTAAGTAATATAATGGCAAAATCTTACTAATTTCTATTGAGCCTATTTTCCCTTTTGTAATATTATTAGATTCTAAAGTATATTCAAAACTCAAGTCATCTGAAGTAGAATCGGGGTAATCAGAAATCTGCTTTAGGAAAGTTGTTAGAGTGTCTTTATATATTATTCTACTTTCCTCTGAAAATGTCTTAAATTTTCCTAAATTAAATATATAATTAGATATAAGCTCAGTTGGTTTTCTATAATTATTTAATATAAGAAGTCCTTTAATATTAAATTCTTGTAACTTATCTTTTTTACCTTCAGTGGTTATGCGGAATCCAGTGTTATTAGAAAATAAACTTAAATTATTTATTTGGGCATGCACCGTATTATAGGCTTTCGATATAGAATTCATATCTAAACTAAAAAGGTATTGATGGTTTTCTAATTCAGTAAGGCTAAATTTATCTTTATTATTAATAATATGACGTAATTCTTCTAACCACGGCTCATTATTATGAGATAGTTGAGGTAATGAGATCAAATATTGAATATTTTGCATTATTTCATCAGCAAAACCTGCTTTTAAGTCTATTTTTGAATCAATCTTTAACTGAATATTCCTGTCTCCATCTGCGGTTTTATCCCGATATAACAAAGTAGTATATGCGTCATGAAGTTTACTGGCAGTTTTTGCAGAAATAATTTTTATTTCGTAGTCTTTAGTGAGGTCTTTAAATAATGGGCTATTAGCTTGGATATATAATTGTCCCTCTATGTTACAGGCAAAAGGCCCCGTAAATATATATAGTAAGATACCAGAGGGGATTTTTCTATTAATAATGTTACTGTCAATTATGTTTGTAGTGTAATTAATATTAAGCTTATAGGGAACATTATTTTGAAAATCAGCTAAGTCCGTATAATATTTTCTTTTTTCAAATGATAAAGAGATGGCAGTATAGTCTTCATCATATAGCTTGTGTTGATCATATAGATCAAATATTTGAGTTTGCTTAGAACTTAAGGTGATCTTCTTGATAAAATTAATAATTTCAAATGGATTTTTCTGTCCTACCAAAACCTTTAATAGCTTAATACTGAGAGGCATTTTAATGGTAAAAGAATAATTTTTAGTATTAAATATTGTGCCAAACTCTGTTTTTATCGGCTCATAATGCTCAATCGTTTTTTTATATTGGCTAATTGCTGTTCCTGAATATTCAACAAAAGCAGCTTGCTTTAGTAAATCATAACCTAACTTAATCGGGGACTGCAATGCAATCACCACATCTGCTCCCTCTTCTTGCCAGTTATTTACCTGAAAACCTACTTTAAACGGAAACCCGTACCACGACACTTTAGAAAAGGTAATATAATAGTCTAGGGGGCTTTTAGTAATTGATTTAGTACTCAGTTTTCTATTAGCATATTGTTGATTGATAGTGGCAGATATAGAAATAGTAATGATAAACCAAGTTAAGGTATATAATAAGAGTGGTACAGCAATAAGTGCTGAGATATATATTAATTTCTTTCTCATTTAGCCCTATCATTTCGATATTGGATTAACCTGAATTTATTATTATACATATTCGCTGAACTTCAAGCAGAGCTAGCACATGGCAAAGTCGAGCACAGGGCCCTAATAAAGTACGTGAGCAGCGTAGGACTTTAGGGGTCCTACTCACACATCATCAGTTCTTTCAGTGCACGAGTATACCTACTTCAGGTTAGTTGCATAATTTTATATATTCCCTGTTTAAGTGCATTATATTCCATAACCATAGGCAAACTATAATAATAAAAATTATTAATAAATAAGAGACTATTGAATCAAATGTTGCGGTTGGCATTATTATAAAAATAAATGATTGGATAAACGCACCTAAAGATTTACCAAATTTAGTACCAATAACTTCAACTGCCGCTTTGCCTTTGGTACGGAGCTCCAGTGGTAATGGAATATATGCCATTTCTTTAGTGGAATCAAACAATGAATATTTGGTGGATTTGCTTAAAACATTTTGTATTCCCCCAATGATCACAGCAGCGTAAATAGGGTTAAAGTCTTGAATACCGAAATCTATATCTTCCGAAAAAATAACAAAAATAAAGAAAGATAAGCCAGTAATAGAAAACATTAAGGGAGTCAGTAATGCTGCTACTAGCCAGGTAAATTTCCTAATAACATTGCTGCCAACTATCATAAAAGTAACGCAAGTTATTCCCATCCAGATATTAAATCTGCCCATAAAATTGATATAATCTAAAGTGTTAGGATTAAGCTCACTTACCTTAGCCTTCCACGGCCCTTCTACGATATTAATTAATAATCCATAACACACTATTAATAAAGCGATATGCCCCATATATTTTGATTTCATCACCATTTTAACACTTGCTATAAGAGACAAAGAAGTCCTTGCTTGTATTTTGACGGTTTGAAAATCATGTTTTAACACTTCGTCATTTAAAATGATATAATTGATTAACCTAAATAAAAGCATTGAAGCCACGCCAGCCAGCACTATTATAGCAATAATAGGCTTTAGCATCATTTCAGATTGATATTGTGGAGGGTGAATCATTAAAAGTTCAGGATCCATTACCCCAGCTATATCAGAAAAAATTACTAATAAATTACCGGCTAAAACCAAGCCAATATTACCTACCATTCCTAAAATTGGATAAAAGCGCTTGGCTTTATTGGTATCAAAAATGTTATTGGCAAATTGCCAAAACATTAAGTTAATAACCACAGCGCTCCATAGTTCTGAACAAATATACATAATAGCGTAACTCCACTTACCAATGATTTTGATAAACCATCTAAAATTGGGGTATAAATATATTAAATGTTCTACTTGTTCATTTGTTGGATGATAATATTCTTGATTAGGGTAAATTATATAAGCAAATATTAGGAAAAAAAGCAAAAAACTGGAAATAATTATATAAAAAATATATTCGAAGCTTATCTGGTTACTAAGCCTTACATATATTATAGTAAATATAATAGAAGATGGCAAAACCAACCACAGCTTTAAAAAACTGATTACTTCTGCTCCAATTGAAGGAATGACCAGCCCATCTTTAACGGATCTTAATGCTCCAAAATTAAAGAGAATGCATAACATCATTAATGCCATAGGTACAAAAAGCTTCAATTCCTCTTTTTCTATTGGCCAAATAATTTCTTGCAGCTTAGAAAAAATACTTTTCAATGGTAACATTATTTTATATAAAAAATTGCCTAAAAGCTTAATATACTCTTTTGCCGTGCTTGAGCCATCGTTTTATTTTCAGGAAATAGATGCTCGGAATAGAGGATACTTTATTAAACATCTCAAATTATAAAGAGGCATTATGCTTTTTTTTAAGAGAATCCATCTTAATAAATATTTCATCCCAAGTTCCGGTAGTTGCTGCTTTAGTGTATTCAGTCACCCTGTTCTCAAAGAAATTAGTATGTTCTACGCCGTTTAACATTGTATCAAGCCAGGGTAGTGGATTATGATCTACTAAGTATATTTCTTTTAACCCTAGCTGCATTAACCGACGATCTGCTATATAACGTATATATTGCCTTACCTCTCTAGCGGTCAAACCTTGAATATCTCCTACTTCGAATGCTAGCTCTATAAAAGCGTCTTCAAAATGCACTATAGTCGCACACGCTTCATAAAGGTGGCTTCGTAATTCTTCAGTCCAAATTTCAGGATTTTCTCTAATAAAGGTCTTAAATAAAGTTATGATAGAGTCGGTATGCAGCGTCTCATCGCGTACTGACCAAGTAATTATCTGCCCCATTCCTTTCATTTTGTTGAAACGAGGGAAATTAAGTAAAATAGCAAAAGAAGCAAATAATTGTAAGCCTTCAGTAAATGCTCCAAATACCGCTAAAGTTATCGCGATATCTTTCTTAGTTTCCACTCCAAAACGTTGCATATAGTCATATTTGTCTTTCATTTCTTTATATTTAAGGAATGCTTGATACTCAATTTCTGGCATCCCTACAGTATCAAGTAAATGAGAATAAGCAGCAATATGAATTGTCTCCATATTTGAGAAAGCTGAGAGCATCATTAACACTTCTGTGGGCTTAAATACTCGCGAATAATGTTTCATGTAGCAGTTATTTACTTCGATATCAGCCTGCGTGAAAAATCGAAATATTTGGGTTAGTAAATGCTTTTCCCCCGGGGTGAGATTATATTTCCAATCTTTGATATCATCAGCTAATGGTACTTCTTCAGGTAGCCAGTGAATTTTTTGTTGAGTATGCCATGCTTCATATGCCCATACATAAGAAAAGGGTTTATAAATTGGACTGGCGTCAAGTAAAGACATAATATTTCCTTTTAATTTTTTATTAGGTTCTATGAAAGTTTCGATCTAATGGTCGATTTCTTCGTTATTTTCGTTCTCGAATCCTCACATATATTTAGTACGATGCGGTTCTGTGAGTAAAAATGCCTATAAATCTACTCATTACATAGAAACCTTCACAGAACCTAGATTTTTTACATAATTCGTCTCGAGCTATAAAAGAGGGCTATTGACAAGCTAAACATTCATCATAATTAGTTGAATTCGATACTTCGTTATTTTGCTTGTTAGCCATTTCAATATCAGCAAAATCTACTTTTATTATATTATGTGATACTTTATCTGCTCTTTGAATTGAGGTTGACCTACAGTAATAGAGGCTTTTTATTCCTTTCTTCCATGCTGTAAAGTGGATATGGTGTAAATAAATTTTACTTACATTGCCAGCTAAGAAAATATTTAAGGACTGTGCTTGTGAAATATAAGGAGTTCTGTCGGCTGCCAAATCAATAAGCCAATTTTGATCAATTTCATAAGCTGTTTTAAATACTTCTTTTTCATGGGCAGATAAAAATGTTAAATGTTGAACAGACCCTTCATGAGTGGCAATAGATGACCACACTTGTTCATTATTAAACCCCTTACTGTTTAAGATTTTTTCTAAATATTTATTGCGTACATTAAAAGAGCCGGTAAGGGTTTTGTGCACAAAACTATTAGCGGCATATGGCTCAATTCCAGGAGAGCTATTACCAGCAATAATGGATATGGAAGCGGTAGGAGCAATAGCTGTCTTATTACTAAAGCGTTCTTGACTTCCTACTTCGGCGGCGTCAGGGCAGGGGCCACGCTCCTTGGCTAGAATTTCTGAAGCGCGGTCCGCTTCTTGCTGAATATGTGCAAATATTTGTTTATTCCAAACTTTTGCCATTACCGATTCTATAGGGACATCCTTTGATTGTAAAAATGAATGGAAACCCATAACTCCAAGCCCAATACTTCTCTCGCGCATCGCTGAGTATTTAGCGCGTGCCATAGAAGAGGGGGCTTTAGTAATAAAATCTTCCAATACATTGTCTAAGAAACGCATTATCGCTGGAATAAATTGTTGATCATTTTTCCATTCTTCAAAATGTTCTAGATTGACAGAGGATAAGCAACAAACAGCAGTTCTGTTAACACCTAAATGATCTTTACCAGTAGGTAACGTAATTTCACTACATAAATTAGAGGTTTTTACTTGTAAGCCAAGCTGTTGGTGATGTAAAGGTATATACTTATTGATAGTGTCAATGAATATAATATAAGGTTCTCCTGTCTCTATGCGCGTTGTTAATAATTTAACCCACAAATCTCTGGCTTTAACAGTGCTAATAACTTCGCCAGTAGCAGGGCTGATTAAGGAAAAATCTTCTCCCTCTTCAACGGCTCGCATAAATGCATCAGTTAAGGCTATACCATGATGGATATTTAATGCCTTACGATTAGTATCACCGCCAGTATGGCGCCTTAAATCTATAAATTCTTCAATTTCGGGATGATTAATTGGCAAATATATTGCGGCGCTTCCACGCCTGATTGACCCTTGAGAAATAGCAAGCGTCATAGAATCTACTACTTTAATAAACGGTACAATCCCAGAAGAATTACCTTTACCATGTATTTTTTCATTAATTGAGCGGACATTTCCCCAGTAGCTGCCTATGCCTCCACCTCGAGATGCTAGCCAAACATTTTCAGTCCATAGATCTACGATGCTTTCTAAACTATCATCTGTTTCATTTAAAAAACAAGAAATAGGCAGCCCTCTATTGGTACCTCCATTACTAAGAATTGGAGTTGCAGGCATAAACCACACTTTACTGATATAATTATATAATAACTCTGCATGCGCTTCATCATCTGCATAGTAGCTGGCAACCCGAGCAAATAAATCTTGGAAATCTTCCCCTTCTAATAAATATCTATCTTTTAGAACAGCTTTACCAAAATTAGTAAGTAATGCATCACGTTTTGTATCAACTTTTATATGAAACGTAGCTTTTGCGTAGGTGGACATTGCGATATTAACTCAATTTATAAATTATTTGGTTCTTGATTATGCTAATTTAGGACAACATTACAGTCCTAGATTGCTTGACTTATTAGGGATGCAGGGAGAGCGTCTTGTAAGTTTTCACTCTAAACTGCTCTCCATAGTAAATACGAGAATCATATTTTATTCAATGAAAATATTATTAATTATTACACATTTTTATCTTTACAAAAGTATATTAGTCTACTTTTAAAACTAATGATATACTCTTCAGTCTTGCAAAAGCTGCTTTTTCATTTTATCTTCAACTTATGCAGGAAGTCTAATAAAATTCAATTCTTGAAAGCCATTAAATATAGCACAAATATAAGCTAGAATATTTTTAAAAAATCTTCTAATTCTGTAATATTAGAAATATTAGTCAATTTAAACTTATGCGTAGTTTTTTTTAGCATACTTGTTAGCACTTTACTTGCGCCAATTTCAACTATTTCTTCTATTTGATGATTTACTAATTTTTCTATCGTCTCTCTCCATCTAACTCTACCACAAATTTGTTGGACTAGATTTTGCTTTATTTCGAGAGGGTTAGTAGCAATTTGAGCAGTAAAATTTTGGATAATAGGTACAGCAGGAATATTAATAGATACCTCCTTTAAAGCTTGGGCCATTTTCTCCTCTGCGGATTTCATTAAACTGCAATGAAAAGGGCTGCTAACATTTAATTTGATTGCTTTATATCCTAGCTCTTTTAATTTAATAAGGGCCTGCTCGACTGCTCTAGCTTCTCCACTAATTACTATCTGTCCCTCGATATTATCATTGGCTATTTGGCATACCCCGATATGGCTTACCTTTTCTATTATTTCTTCAAGAGTAGGCAAAGCAATACCTATACAAGCTGCCATTGCTCCTGCGCCATTATAAGCTTCTTGCATAGATTTACTACGTATTTCTAGTAATCTGATTGTGGTTGGTAAGTCTATAGTGTCTGCCGCACAAAGGGCAGTATATTCTCCTAAAGAATGGCCTGCTACATATGAGCAAAGCTCGTTAATCTTCTTATTGGTTTGTTGTTTTATAACATTTAATATTGCTATAGATACTGCCATAAGTGCAGGTTGAGCGTTAGTAGTTAACGTTAAATCACTGATTGGTCCATTGAAAATAATATGATTTAGCTTTTTTCCAAGGATATATTCTAAAGTTTCAAATGTCTCTCTTGCTACTTGGAAATTATCATAAAATTCTTCTCCCATCCCAACTACCTGAGACCCTTGACCTGGAAAGATAAATGCTCTATTCATAAATAATAACCAATATAGTTTTAAACTTGAGCCACAGATTATGAGAATTTCCAAGATACTGTCAATAATTTTCATTAGTTTTAAATTATTAGCATCAGAAACACTAGCATCTGAGGCTATCAAAGAGGTATTTCTCTGCCTTGATAAGAAAGAGTGGCAAGATTGTGAAAGTTTAGCAGCAGCTCAAGGGGATACTGTCTTAACCAAAATTGTTTTATCCCAAAAATTTTTAGATTACAACTATAAAAATAATAGTTTTGAAGAAGTAATAAAATTTATCCAATCTAACCCGCACTGGCCTCAAGTTAATCAACTCAAAATTATTGCAGAAAAATATTTGGATTATGATACTAAACCTTCGTTAATTGTTGAGTGGTTTAAACAACATAGGCCCGCTACTGGCGCTGGATATAAATTTTATGCGCTAGCAAGTAGTGCATTAATACGGGATACAAACAAAATAGCCAAAATTATTAAGGAAGGATGGGCTTATGGTACGTTTTCTTATATAGAAGAAAGTGAATACTTAAATAGTTTTAAACATATTTTAGTAGGAAAAGATTACGTTAATAAGATTGATGCAGATTTGTGGCTAGGAAATATTGAAAATGCTAAAAAATATATGCATCATGTCAAGGAAGGGTATAAACAAAATTTTCTTGCTCAGATTGCCATTATTAATAAATTGCCGGCAAGTAACAAATTGTTTCATAAAGTCCCAAAAGAATATTATACTGATGGGTTATTGTTTAGGTATTTAGAGGGCAAGAAGAAAGAGCCGCCTACTAGTCAAGATATAGAATTATTTCGTAAAGTCAGGCCAAATAAAAGACGTTCGGTAGAATGGTGTCGTTTGCAAAGCTATTATGCTAGAGAATTTATCGATAATAAAGATTTTCTTAATAGTTATAAAATAATTAGCTTGCCTATTGCTTTACATGAAGAAGGAAAAAGAGAAGCAGAGTGGTTTAGTGGTTGGTTAGCCCTTAGCTTTTTAAAAAAACCTGATCTTGCTTTAGGGCATTTTCAAGAATTTATGAAAATGGCAAAAAAACCTTTAAGCTTATCACGCGGCCAATATTGGTTAGCGAGGAGCTATGAAGCTCAAGGAGATAAAAATCAAGCAAAGCAGTTTTATAATCAGGCCGCTAAATATTCCTATAGTTTTTATGGGCAGTTAGCTAATATCGAGCTTAAAAAAAATATTATTATTTTACCTAAACACCCTAAGAGTGGTAAAAATAATAATAATGAAGTAGTAAAAGCAATAAAATATCTCATTACATATAATCAGCCTAATTTAGGGTTAATATACGCTAAAGAAGCTATTGAAAAATCATTGAAGCCTCTTGAAATAGCGCTTATCACTGATATAATCAGCGCTAACTGTAGCACTTATCATAGAGTTGAAGTTGCAAAGACTGCGTGTCAATTTCATACTTTTATAAAAAATCACGCTTTCCCTACCCCCCATATGTCATTGGTAAAAAAATCTCCAGTAGAAACTGCTTTAATATATAGTATAATAAGGCAGGAATCAGCATTTAATCAATATGCAGTAAGTACAGCAAAAGCTAGAGGATTAATGCAGCTTATAGAGCAGACCGCCTGCGATACTGCGAAAGCGATAAGCCATAAATGTGAAATTAATAAGCTAACGTTAGACCCTGCTTATAACATTAAATTAGGTAGTAATTACCTGAAAGAAGTATTACAGCAATTTGATAACTCATATCTTTTAGCTATTATCTCCTATAACGCTGGACCGCGTAATGTTAATAAATGGATTGATTTGTTTGGAGACCCAAGAAATTTAAAAAGCTTACGGCAAATAATTGACTGGATTGAGTTAATACCTTATTCTGAAACTAGAAATTATGCTCAGCGTGTTCTGGAGAATTTGCAAGTTTATAGAGCGATTTTAAGCAATAATACTAACTTGAAGTTAAAAGCAGACCTTTTGCCCTCCTAAGTAGCGGTGATTAGGTTTTTGTGAAAAATTGACTTGTGGGGGCAGGGTACTTTATTGCACTTCTCTGGCAGTAGGCAGGGAATTTGATAACAATATACTGATCGTACTTCAAGAATTGGATTTTATTTTAAATGGCGAGCGCGCGCAGCGTACATGCCAGTACGTGAGCACGTGAGTCCATGATAAAATAAAAAAACAATTTTTGAAAGACGAGTAGTATATTTTATATATTAGAACCTTATGCATTTCCCTAACCAAATAAAATCTAATAAAAAACAAAAAAGTTATGTATTATTAACTATTCTAGTGAGTTTAGTGGTATTATTATATTTTGTTACTATCATAAAACTCTCTCGTTAAAATAATTTATTAAGCTTTAATAAGTTTTATGTATTGTTTTATTTTACAAAGTTTTATAGAATAGGTAACTATAAGTAGAATTTCTCAAGGAAAGTTAATTATTTAAACCATCAGAGGGTAGAAAATGCAGATGAAAAATATTTTCCTGTTTTCTGCTATATCTATTTTGTTATTATTAGGTATTATTTTTATAATTTATAATAAGTCGAATAAAGCTAATACGAGTAGCGAGATAATAGAAGTAGTAACAGTGATAAAGAATCATAGATTTAATCCAGATATTATTCATGTACCTAAGGGTAAAAAAATTCGTTTAGTGGTGCATAACCAGGATAATACAGTAGAAGAGTTTGAAAGTAATGATTTACATCGTGAAAAAATTATTATGCCCAACGACTCTATTAATATAATTCTGGCTCCTTTGGCGCCAGGTAAATATGAGTTTTTTGGAGATTTTAATCAAGAAACAGCACAAGGGGCGCTAATAGTCAATTAAATTTGCAACATTCTATTATTGAGAGAAAATTTTAAAACTATTATTTTGATTTAAAATATGCTAAAGAATGGGTTTAAAACTTTCTAAATGAATTTGGAGAGATATATTTTAATATTGTAATAATGTTTAACCTTAACTCTTAATAATTTGTGCTGTATTATATATGACTTTACTTAAAAAAATATTTTTTTATTTAGCCTAAAGATTTGGGTGCTTATATATTATTATATAGGAGAGGCTTTTCCAATCCTCAAAATAAAATTATAACTTTTTTTATAACCCAAGTAGTGTATAGTCCGTTTCTTGGATAAATTTCTCTTACTAAAGTATAGATGTGGTATCCTTAGAGAATTATTGTTTCTCAGGCTACAAGTAATTAGTTTATTAAGAGTGGATAATGTTTAAAATAGCATTAGTAGTATTTAGAGAGTGTTTAGAAATTGCGTTATTACTTGGCATAATACTTGCTGTTACTAAACAAATAGAAAGATCAAGAATTTATATAATAGCTGGAAGTATGTTGGGCATAGTGTTAGCGGCCCTATTTGCTTTTTTTGCCAGTACTATCTCAGTATCATTTAGCGGTATGGGAGATGAATTGTTTAATGCTGCAATTATTTTGGTAACAGTAGTCTTAATTAGTTGGACTATAATATGGATGCAAGGATACGGCATTAGGATAAAACAGCATTTTAATGATTTATCGGAGAAGATTAATAGCGGAAAGACTAGTTGCATAA
Source organism: Candidatus Tisiphia endosymbiont of Beris chalybata (assembly GCF_964026555.1). Taxonomy (NCBI): domain Bacteria; kingdom Pseudomonadati; phylum Pseudomonadota; class Alphaproteobacteria; order Rickettsiales; family Rickettsiaceae; genus Candidatus Tisiphia; species Candidatus Tisiphia endosymbiont of Beris chalybata. The sequence continues at coordinate 1,533,169 of NZ_OZ032159.1, forward strand.
TGTTAGTGCTGATTGTTGCGGCAACAATCTTGCGAGAAGGGATGGAAATTATTATCTTAGTTTATAGTATTTCATCTGTTGAAGTAATAGATGGTAATAGCTATTTACTTGGGCTAATTATCGGGATGATTAGTGGATTCCTCCTTGGCATCACCATATATTTAGGTTTAATAAAATTAACGAACCAACAATACATATTTCGTATATCTTCGGTTCTGCTAATGCTAATTGCTAGCGGTTTTGCCGCAGAAGCAGCAGGTATATTGTCTTCGTCAGGAATTATTATGGTTCTTTCAGATCAACTTTGGGATAGCTCATGGCTTGTTTCGGATAGAAGTATATATGGGAAATTTCTCAATATAGTGACTGGTTATACTGCTAGACCTAATGGTTTACAGGTCGTTTTTTATGGGGCCACTATAGGATTAATTAATATTTTAATACAAATAAAAACTTGGTATATAGGAAAAAAAAATTCTTATACGAAAGTAGTTGAAGGAGAAATAGAATAATTTATGCTTAAATTTTTATCAGAATTTGCGCCATTAGCTGCTTTTTTTACAGGATATTTTTATGGGGGGAGTATAGAAAGCGCCACCTTGTATATGCTTATTACTTCAATTGTGTGTGTGACTCTCTATTACTTAGTGGAATCTAAAATACCTATCTCTACTTTAATATCGTCAGGAGTACTATTAGTGTCCGCTACTATAGCGTTAATTAGTGGTAATTCTATGTATATAAAAATTAAACCAACTATTTTATATATAATTTTTGGTATTGCCTTTTTCACTAGCGCGCGCCGAAATAAAACTTTTATGAAATATATGCTGAAACATTTTATTCAGTTGGAAGATAAATGTTGGAATATTTTAAGCTATAGAACCGCAGGATTTTTCTTATTTATGGCAGTATTAAATGAGTTGGCTTGGCGCAATTTTGCTGAATCTACCTGGGTAAAATTTAAGGTATTTGGAGCAATACCGGTAACAATAGCCTTTATATTATTACAAATGCCATTTATATTAAAAAATAAATTACCTGATCCTATAGAGAAAGATAAAGAAAACTGAGCAAAATATAATAGACTTCCTGCATAAGTCGATCTAGTGGGTGGCGATCTGTGTGGGTATGATTTTGTTGACAAAACTTGCCTCCGCTCCGTAACCATCGTCCAGGTATAGTTTATATCATTATGATACGTACATGATAGTATATGGAAAGCATAGTCGCCATGCATACTTAAAGCTAAATAGTCCCCCCGTCAAAATTACTAAAATTGCGCACCCGGCAATGTGTTGTTAATGAGTCGACCCGTCAAAAGTATGACACGTAGTATTTATGGGGTTAATTCCCAAAATTTTAAAGATTTTAGCTAAATTATTTACTAGTCTTCCCAAATTTACAGGGAATTCTGTAGCAGAAAATATCTTTTTTTCAAATTTGCTAAGATTTTCTAAAATGATTTACAAAGCATTTCCATAAGATTTTTGATCTATTTTAACATTTTCTTATGGATTTTCTCTATGTTTTTTCTCTTTAAAGCTATTACCTATTATGGTTCCACACTTTTGACGGGTCGACTAAATACTCTTGTACGCATCTTAATGGTCTATGCTATATGCAGCTCGGCTCGGCTTCATTTTTCCTAAAAACCCCAAGTACTTTTTTGACTTACGTAGGAAGTCTATTGCTATTTCCTGCACAGAACTTAAAAAGCCGGCAGACACAAGAAGCCTATTTTCGTCTAGTAGCTTTTTTTCTGGTAACCGGAGCGATGCCTTTTTCTTGTTTGTGCTTTAATTTATTATTATTAGCTTCAATTATTTCCATTATCATCTCGAGGGTAAGGGCAAAAGGATTGTAGCGTTTAGGGATGGAAATAAATCTATCAAGATATTTTAAATAAGGTCCAAATCGTCCAATACCCAATATGATCTCATTATTACTGCCAGGATATTCACATAACTTTATGGGTAAATCCATAAGCCGTAATGCCATATCTAGAGTAATGTCCTGGTGCAGCATCCCCGCGGGTACTGGAGCTCTTTTCGGTTTCTCTGTCTTGGACACTTGTTCGCCAAATTGCACATAAAATCCATAAGGGCCTTTTTTTAGGAAAACACTTAAACCGTCTTTATTCACTCCCAATAGCTTATTATCTTCCGCTATTTGATCCCCATTGTCTGCTCTAGCTGTAGCAGAGGTAATTTGCTTTTTAAAATTACACTCAGGATAATTACTGCAAGCTAAAAATGCGCCAAATTTACCAAGTTTCAAGCCTAATTTGCCGGTAGAACAAGATAAACAATTTCGGGCAGGATTATCGGCTTTATTTTCACCAAATAAATGATAATCCAATGCTTCTTCAACATAGATAATTATGTCGGTTATTTTCTTTTCCTTGACTGATTCTACATTATTATTAAAATCACCCCAAAAATTTTCTAGTAAAGATTTCCATGCTATTTTTCCTCCTGCTACTTCGTCTAGATCATTTTCAAGTTCTGCAGTAAAATCATATTCCACATATTTTTTAAAGAAGCCAGTTAAAAATACTGTTACTAAGCGCCCTAATTCTTCCGGAATAAAACGTTTTTTTTGGACAACTACATATTTTCTTTCTTGCAATACTGAGATGATAGTGGCATAAGTGGAAGGACGGCCGATTCCTAATTCTTCAAGCTTTTTGACCAAACTAGATTCTGAATATCTAGGCGGTGGCTCAGTGAAATGTTGCTTCGGATTAATAGATTCTATAGTTAATTTTTCTCCTTCCTGTAATGGTGGTAGAAGCTTGTTCTCCTCGTCAAGCTCATCATCTAATCCTTCTCGATAAATTTTATAAAAGCCATCAAAGGCGATAATTGAACCAGTGGCTTTCGCTAGAAACTCTTTATTTTCAGTCTCGATTTGTGCTACTACTAAGTCCATCACTACATTTTCCATTTGGCAGGCGACTGTCCTTTTCCAAATTAAATCATAAAGCCTATAATAATCATTATCTAGTTTACTTTTTAAGCTTTCAGGAGTTAAATTAATATCTGTAGGTCTTATTGCTTCGTGAGCTTCCTGCGCATTTTTAGCTCGAGATTTATAAACTCTAGGGCTTTGGGGGAGATATTTATCCCCAAAATTCTTATGGATTAATGCCCGAACTTGATCCACCGCTTCGCTTGCTAAAGTTATCCCATCTGTCCTCATATAAGTTATAAGTCCTATAGTATCTGTCCCAATATCTAATCCCTCATAAAGCTTTTGGGCGATTTGCATAGTTTTCTTAGCGGTAAAGCCTAGTTTCCTGGCAGCTTCCTGTTGTAAGGAAGAAGTAATAAAAGGGGGCTGAGGTTGCCGCTTTTGTTGCTTTTTTTCTAAAACTGCAACATGAAAATCTTTATTTTTAATTTTTGCGACTAAATCATGGGCCGAAGATTTAGCTGCAATAGTAAATTTTTCTAATTTTTGTCCGTTAACATGAGTTAGCTTTGCTAAAAATACTTCTTTATTTTTATTAAGGACATTCAAGATAATGTCCCAATATTCCTGCGTTTTAAATCGTTCAATCTCATCTTCCCGTTCGCAGATCAACTTCAAGGCTACAGATTGTACTCTACCTGCAGACTTGCAACCAGGTAATTTCCGCCATAATAGAGGGGATAAAGTGAATCCTACTAAATAATCTAATGCTCTTCTAGCTTGCTGTGCATTAACTAAATTAATATCTATATCTCTAGGATTCTCTAGGGCTTGTAAGATAGATTTTTTAGTGATTTCGTTAAAAGCTATCCTTTTAAAAAATCCTTTTGATGTCCCTAAATTTTGTTCCTTGATTATTTCAGCAACATGCCATGAAATAGATTCGCCTTCTCGATCCGGGTCGGTTGCTAAATAAACTGCTTCTGCCTTGGCTGCTTCTTTCGTTATTACCTCGACATATTTCTTAGCCTTATCTGAAATGATATATTTCATCTCAAAATTTTGGCTAGGCAGTACTGAACCATTTTTAGAAGGTAAATCCCTAATATGCCCTACAGAAGCAATAACGTGAAAATCCTCACCTAAATACTTATTTATCGTTTTGGCCTTTGAAGGCGATTCTACTATTACTAATTTCATGTTAATTATAAATTAAAGCAATTTTATTACCTGGATATCTAATAACTTTTTCCGCTAACTCTAATTCTAATATTATCATATATATAATTTGTAGAGATAGCTGTGTTTCATTATGTAAACAATCAAAATCTATTGGGGTGGCAGATAAAAGATCTTGAACTTTTATTCGCATATCGTTAGTTATTAAATTATTATATTTTATATCCAGCGTTTTAAATGGGCTAGTGACTGCCGAATCTTGTGCGATATCTTTGGCTTTGCTGATCACATTGACAAAGGAGGGTAGGTTATTGATTATATCTTGTACCGATTCCACTATATGTGCCCCTTCCTTAATAAGTTTATTAGTACCTTGGCATCTAGGGTCTAAAGGGAACCCTGGCACCGCAAATACTTCTCTATTTTGCTGTAAAGCAAATTTCGAGGTTATTAAAGAACCGGACTTTAAACTTGCTTCTATTACTAAGGTACCAAGGGACAAACCAGAAATTAACCTATTACGTTGGGGAAAATGTTGAGCTAATGGCTTTGAGCCTATAGGTAATTCTGCAATGATCAAGCCATTATGTTCAATTTGTTCAAATAGTTTCATATTTTCTAGTGGATAGATATGGTCAATTCCTCCTGCTATTACCCCTATTGTTTTGGTAGTATCAACTTGATGCACCGCCGTATCAATCCCTCGTGCCAACCCAGAAATCGTTATATAACCTAATTCTATTAAACTTGAAGTAAGTTTAGCAGCAAAGGCTCTGCCATTTGCTGAGGCGTTTCTTGCTCCAACAATTGCTAAGCAGCTTTCATGCGATAATAACTCAATATTTCCTTTATAACTTAATATAGGAGGAGGATCAAAAATTTCTGCCAGTAGTTTTGAATAGGTTGAAGATTTATAGGTAATAAGTTGAGCATTATTTTTTGCTAATAATTCCAACTCTTTAATCGCGTCATTTTGTGAAAATACTCTTACGGGCTTAGGCCTTCCCCCTCGTAAAGAAAATTCTTGTATATTTTCTATAGCTACGCTTGCATTACCAAATACCTCCATTAATCCCCAAAAGGTTCTAGGCCCAACATTTTCACTTCTGATTAATCGTAAAATATCAATTGTTTCTTTTGAGCAAGAATGCTGTAGCTGGTTATTTAAAAATAGGTCTTTCAGCACTCATCCTCTTTAATTATAGTATCTCAATTCTATAGGAGGTATACTGCTCGTCTTTCAAAAATTGTTTTTTTATTTTATCATGGACTCACGTGCTCACGTACGCTGCGCGCGCTCGCCATTTAAAATAAAATCCAATTCTTGAAGTACGAGCAGTATATATACCATAGAAGCTTTAAGAAGTAGCATTTGTGTTTAGAAATTCTAAGCTGCTCACGTACGTCTATGTAAGTTCTAGCAGCTAGCTTTTTATTGCTTCTAAAACTCCTGCTACAAATCCTGAAGGGCTCCTTTAACTTATGCAGGAGGTCTATTATTTACTTCTCCTATTTCCACAGGGAATTCCATTTTGGAAAATAGGAAGAACAATATAAGGCGTGCAAAAGATTTAAATTAGCATTCGTCTTTGGTTCATACCTGTTATTTATTATTTGTCTTATGATAAACTAGAAGGTTTATTTCAATCTACCCTTTAAGTCTTACTCAGAACTTGAAAAGAATTTTAGCCATTTTTACGTTTTTATTTTGTAATATACTAAGTTTTACTGCTTGGCTTTAAACTGTATATTGTTATAATTTTTCTGCATTAGAAGCTAAATAATGCGCTATCCCTTTATGAGAAGGGTTGATGCCCTCATCACCTTTATTCCAGCCAGCAGGACATACTTCTCCATGCTTGGTATTATATTCTATCGCATCTATTAGTCTTAATACTTCATCCACATTTCGTCCAATTGGTAAATCATTGACTGATAAATGCCGGACTATAAATTTTTCGTCTATGATAAAAGTGCCCCGTAACGATATTCCTTCCTCATGCAGTATATTATAATGCTCTGTGGCAGTTTTATTGATATCAGACACCATAGGAAATTGTATATCACCAACCCCTCCCTTATTATAAGGGGTATTCTTCCAAGCTAGATGAGAAAAATGAGAATCTACACTTATTGCAATTAATTTAGTATTTCTCTCAGTAAATTCACTTAGCCTATTATTAAAGGCTATAATTTCTGAAGGACATACAAAAGTAAAATCAAGTGGATAGAAAAATAAGACAACTTTATGATCGCTCGCATAGTTTTTAAAGTTAAATTCAGATTCTATACTATTATCAGGCATAATAGCTTTAGCTGTAAAATCTGGGGCAGCTTTCCCCACAAACACTTGCATGTTAAATTCCTGTTAATTGAAGTGATTAAAAAAATATTCCTTATGATATATAAAATAATATTACATTACAATATAAAAATCATCAATTTTTTCAACTATAAGATGAAAATTTAATTTTATTTTATACTATTAACCCTTTTACTTGCGAGTTCCATAATTTTTTATATAATTTACTATTCTTTAATAATTCCGTATGTGATCCTTCCTCTACAATATTACCTTCTTCAAACACCAAGATTCTATCCATATTTAATAAAGTAGAGAGCCTATGGGCTATTACTATTACCGTTTTATTTTGCATTAAATATCTTAATGAAGCATCAATCAACTCTTCAGTTTTACTATCTAAACTACTGGTGGCCTCGTCAAGAATTAAAATGGGTGCATTTTTTAATATAGCTCTAGCTATTATTATTCTTTGTCTTTGCCCACCTGATAGGTTATTACCTCTTTCTCCACATAAACTATTATAACCCTCTGGTAAACTATTGATGAATTCATGTATATGTGCTGCTTTTGCCGTTTCAATGACCTCCTCTAACGTGGCTTCTTTTTTGCCATATCGTATATTTTCGAGTATTGTTCTATGAAACAAAATAGCTTCTTGGGGGATTACACTAATATTTTCTCTTAACGAATCTTGCGTTACATTTCTAATATTTTGCCCATCGATTAATATCTCACCTTTGCTAATGTCATGTAGCCTAATAATAAGATTGACAAAGGTAGATTTTCCTGAGCCAGAAAAGCCCACCAATCCGAGCTTTTGTTTACTGCCGATTTTAATAGACTTATCTTGAAATAAATTATTATTGTGGTAATAATTGAAGGTAACATTATTAAATATTATTTCCCCTGCAGAAACTTTTAAAGTTTTAGCGTGTTCTATATCTGTCAGTATATAAGGGCTCATTAAGGACATACTTTGATTGAACGAGCCAAGTTCTTCAAACATATCCCCTACTTCTTGGGTAAGATCCCAAACCTCGGTACTAACAGCGGTACAAAGGGTTAAAATTAATACACAATCTCCTATAGTGATTAGCGATTGACTACGCAGTTCTGCTAAGTAATAAATAATCATAAAAATCATGACGCAACAAGATGTTCCAAGCACTATACGTAATTTGAACATAAAAAATTGCATAATTTGTTCACTATCTACTGAATCACTTATTCTTACTTCTAAATTTTGGCGTTCAAATTTATGAGAGGTAAACATACGAACGGCACTAATATTTGCGATTGCATCAACGATGCTACCTGCAACTACTGCTCGAGTACGCGCATAATTTCCTGAATATTTATTAATTATGTCAGAATAAAAGATGCTAATACCTACAAAAAAACTAATCCATATCAGAAAGATAGTGGCAAATACTTGATTTACTAAATACATAGTAACGAACGCAAATATAATGATAGATGTTTTATAGAGAATTTTTTCGCCCACTAAAGATAATACCATCTCAAAAGCTCTAGCGGCTTCAGTAATGCGATTAGTAATGTGCCCGGCTAGGTTTTCTTGAAAAAATTTATGATGATGATATTGGGTGTAATTATACATTTCATCTAAAATTTGTCCTTTAATATAGGGCATTGTCTTGAGATAAAGATAATCATAGGCTCGCCATATGATAGTGATCCCCATCCACCAAATAGCATATATTAGCGCCCAAAATCTCATTAAAGAGGGTAGATTATTTCCTTTTTTGTCAGAAAAGGTTTCTATTAAATTGATAATTTTTTGTAATAATACGCTATCAATAGTCGGAACTATCCCTAAGGCTATACATAAGAAAGCTAAAGTAATTACCTGAATTTTTTTTTTCCTTAAAAAATAAAGAAACGGTCCTCTTGTAGTCTTTAAAAAACCATACCTTTCTAGCACAATAGTTACTCCACTGCAAAAGCTGATTAATTTTTATAGACTTCTTGCATAAGTCGATCTAGGGAAGAGAGAGGGGGGCTAGTGGATGATTTTTTTGTCAAAACGTGGCCCTTCCGCTCCTCATATATAACCTTGCTCATTGTGGGGCTCGGCTTCGTTTTTCCTAAAAACCCCGAGCGCTTTTGCGACTTATGTAGGAAGTCTTATGATTAAATTCTCAAATTACCTATAATTGAAATAGAATCAACCACTTACCCTTAATCGTTTTAAATTATAGAAGGGGCTATTACAACAAATAACATACGTAAAATTAATAAAATAACAAACAAAACTTGCTAGCTTATTCTAAAAATGTTATAAGATAAGTAAAAGACTATCTTTAAAAGCGAATAGAATGGAAGACAAAAATACTCCTATTGCTACTACTGAAAAATACCAAAATCAAAATTCAATAATTTCTGATTATCCTTTTTCTGACGTTAAATATATCTGTCAAGCCGCAACCTTAATTACTGAAGCTACGCAACAAGGATTTGATGTTGCCCAATTACCAAATGGAGATATAACGGTTACAGAAATCAAGGTAGTAAATGTTAATTATATTTGGCATTCTGTGAAACAAAAGTTTGTTAAAGTAAACACCTAATGTTTTTATCTTACCCCTGGGCAAGTTCTTAGATTCTCACGTTATTTATATTTACGCTGCGTTCTTTAACTTGAATTCTGCTGGCTTTGTCTGAAGCTGGCTTTCGTCTAGCCAATACCCACAGGCGAGAGCATGATACTTAATGTCGAACTCAGATTTACTTAAATATTTATGATCAAACTATCAGCGTTTATTATTACTAAGAATGAGGCTAGCAGAATAGCTAAAGCTATCAATAGCCTGAAGTCAATAGTAGAAGAAATTATTATTATTGATAGCGGCAGTACTGACGAAACTATACAAATTGCTGAAACATTGGGAGCTCAAGTAGTTTTTAATGAATGGCAGGGATATGTCAAACAAAAAGCTTTTGGCGAAAATTTATGTCAAAATAACTGGATAATAAATATTGATGCTGATGAAGAACTGTCGCAAGAGCTGCAAGATGAAATAGAATTTATATTCGCTTCCAATATGCAAGATAATTATTTTGCATATCAAACTAAAATTATGATCTTACACCGCAAGGATAATACTGTCTCATATTTTGCTCCTTATAATAAATGTATAAGGTTATATAATCGCAAATATGGTAGCTTTGCTAATAATACCACTAGCGCTACTACTCATGACTCAGTATTATTAAACAGCAATATTGATACTACCGGTAAAATATATAATTTAAATGGAATAATTTATCATAGGTCTGGGGTATCAATTGAACAGTTAATAACGAAAGCAAATTTCTACTCCTCTGAACAAGCAAAGGACCTTTTAAAACTCGGCCGAGCACCCTCTAAAATAAGGATTGCTACAGAATTAATTTTCTATTTTTTAAAAACATTTTTTATCAGACGGTACTTTGTATTTGGTTTCGATGGCTTTGTTGATTCTATAATATTGGCTTTTGCCCGTTTCGTAAGGTTAGCTAAAGCTAGAGAATTAATAAATGAGCAAAAGAGCCAGAATAAATAAATTAGACCTTTTGTCACCAGCTCGCATTGAGTAGGGGAATTACTTCTTTCGAAACTCGCATCGCGCAGGGAATTTGAACGAGACTGTTCGCCCCAAACCGCAACGCATACCTGGGTATTCTACCCTCTTGAACTTCAAAATTTCTTTCACAAACCTTACGGTAAAGTTTGCTCAAATAATAACTGTTTTTCTTTATTAATCATTTGTTCCATCTTCTCGGTCAGCTCTCGTGCATCGGTCCTAGCGATTTCTTCAATAGGAATCACATCAATAATTTTCACTTGAATAGTACCAGGTTTTTTAATCCAAAAACCTTTAGGCCAATAGGCACCTGCATTGTGAGCCATCATGACTATAGGAACTTTTACTAATGTAGCTAATTTAGCAGCGCTGGGTTTAAATTTGACCGTTTTTTCTGGCGTAACTCGGGTAGATTCCGGAAAGATGATCAACCATAATCCGCTTTGCAGCTTTTGTTGTCCTTCCTTTAAAATTTGTCCTACTGAAATATTAGAATTACGGTCTACAGCAATTGGTTTAACCATTCGTAGCCCCCAACCAAATAAGGGAATCTTAAATAATTCTTTTTTTAATACCCAGGAGTGCTTCGGGATAATTAATTGCATATATACCTGCTCCCAAAAGGATTGGTGATTAGCTACTAATATGGAAGGTCCAGAGGGTAATTTTTCTAAACCAGAAACTTGATATCTTAAACTACAGCAAATTCTGGCAAGCCAGATAAAGGCATAAGAAAAAATAACTCCAATTTTATATCGGATATTATAATTAATCTTACAAAACGTTACAGGCACATAACATATAATAAAAAATATACTAGTAAAAATAGCAAGTAATGCATAAAACATTAATATTCTTAATCGCCAAAACATACTTAATCTATTATATTTATTAAAAATTTCCTTCGCAGAACTTAGATCCCAAGAGTATACTGCTCGTAACTGAAGAGTTGGTATACGAAGTTCACCGAGTATATATCTTTATTCTTATATCAAATGTGGTTATAATATATAGCATAAAATTTTCTCTAACCAAATTATAATTTAATCTCTTTATGCGCAGCAATACAAATTCAGGAGAAATTGCATGAAAAAAATCGCCGTATCAGGTTCTCAAGTGACCGGTAGCTTACATTTAGGAAATTATTTAGGGGCAGTTAGTAATTGGCTAAAAGTACAAGATGAATATGATTGCCTCTTCTTTTTAGCGGATATGCATTCTATAACTATAGATAGGTCACCTATAGAACTAAATACCTCGATCCTACAAACTGCTGCTATGTATATAGCTACCGGTCTTAGCCCCGAAAAGACAATTATATTTGCCCAAAGTATGGTTAAAGAACATGCCGAGCTTGCTTGGATATTAAACTGCGTGACTCCCATAGGATGGCTTAAACGTATGACTCAATTTAAAGTGAAGACCGGAGGTGATCAGGAAAATGCAGGCTTAGGGTTATTTTCTTATCCAGTGTTAATGGCAGCTGATATATTATTATATAATCCCGATATAGTCCCGGTGGGAGAAGATCAAAAACAACATTTAGAACTTACCAGAGATATTACAGTGGTAATTAATAGAAAATTTAATCAGGAAATATTTAAATTACCTGAAGCGGTAATTCAAAGCTCACACGCAAGAATAATGAGCTTAAAAGATGGGCGGAAAAAAATGAGTAAATCTGATCCATCAGATCTATCGAGGATTAATTTAAGTGATAGCGCTGATCAAATTGTGCAGAAGATTAAAAAAGCTAAAACAGATAATTTAACCGAAATTAGCTATGATAGTGCAAGCAGGCCAGAAATTAGTAATTTAATCGATATGTACTCCAGCTTCACAGGTCACTCTATTGATACAATAGTATTAGAGTATAGTAATAGTGGTTTTGCTAAATTTAAACAGGATTTAACGGAGGTGCTTATCGTTACTCTCGCACCTATTAGGGATAAATATGTAGAATTAATGAGCAATCAGGATTATTTAATAAATGTTCTAAGGCATGGAGCAGAACAAGCTAGGATTCCAGCTAATAAAACTCTTACTAAGATCAAAAAGTTGTTTGGGTTTATAATATAGAGAAGCCAGATTTGAGATATACTGCTCGTAACTGAAGAGTGGGTAGACGATAGAATCAACTTCAAGAAGAGCTAGGAGTGTCAAAGTCGAGAAGCGCAGCGTACTATAGTACGTGAGCAGCGCAGATCTTTAGGGCATGACGACGCCAATTCTTGAAGTTGACCGAGTATATATAGTCAATTGATGAGAAGTTGGTGACATCGTCACTCAATGCTTGCCTATTATATATAGGCGCTACCATCGCTCCTAGCACCAAATTCTCCTGAATTGACTATACTGCTCACTTTGCCGAATTGTTTTGTAAGTAGACCTGGCACAAAACAAGCTTCTGGTAGCGGTTTTACGTGCAACCCGGAGCCCAAAACCGCAGCGCACTTAGGGTGCAGCTGGGGGCTTGAGCTTAGATCCGACGTGCAAATTACCCGCTCGATACGATTTTGAAAGAGGTTCAATGAGGATTCTTAAGATTAAGAGAGTATATACTCTTCGCCTTTCAAGAGTTGTTTTTTCATTTGATCAAAGTTTCGCGTGCTCACGTACTTAGTTGTACGCTCCGCGCGCTCACCCCTGGCAAATAAAATGATGGCTCTTGAAATCCATTGCGTATACTCGCTCAATTTCCAGAAGCACTAGGTGTGTCAACATACCCTAAGACTGCAGCATATATACACGTATAGGGGACACCCGCAAAGCCTTAGGCACGCGACAACACTATAAATTCTTGAAATTGTTAGAGCATATTACTATAAGGTTTATATGCCTAATAATATCTCTACTGTCATATGCCTATTGGCTCACAACAAAATTAAAGCGCTTGAAATTCAAGGATTATTCAATTACTGCTTGAAGGGCAAAATTTACTTCTTGAGCTCTTTAGTCACAACTGGCTTTACTTGATCCAGTTGTTCTTCTGGTACTACTATTGCTTCAGCATTCTTATTATCTTCTTTGGGCTCTACCTGTGGTTCGACAGCAAAAGCGGATAGTGAGAAAGCGAAAGTCAAAATAGCTACTAATAAATTTTTCATAATAAACCTCATTTTTATGTTAGGCCATTATAACTTGCGTTATACGATATTCAAGGCAAATAAGTGAGATAGTAGTTTTTATTATAGAATATTTAGGGAATATAATAAGTTTTGTGTTATTTTGTGACATAATATCAACTTATTAGGAAGAGGTAGAGTGAATAGTTCAAGCTATCTGTTGTTCTTTACACAAAATTTGATAAATATCACAATTTTTTAGTAATTTTTGATGAGTATCTCTTGCCACTAATGCGCCCTGGTCAATAACTAATATCTCATCTGCCTGCTCTATACTAGAAATTCGATGGGCTATAGATAATATAGTTTTTCCTTTCATAAATTCTCGTAATTTATTAAACAATCTTTGTTCATTTTCGCTGTCTAATGCACTCATCCCTTCATCTAAAAGTAAAATTTCAGGGTGGTGAAGAATAGCTCTACTAATAGCTATTTTTTGTTTTTGTCCCCCTGACAACCTTACTCCTTTTTCGCCAATTTGAGTATCCAATCCGTGGTTAAAATTTTTAGCAAAATCCATTATGCCACTAATATCAGCAGCGGTAATTATTTCTTGTTCTGTAGCATCAGGTTTTACAAAAGCTATATTTGATCTAAGGGTTCCAGAAAAAATACTAGGCTCCTGGGGGATATAGCCAATTAATTGTCTAATTTGCTGGGTGCTAGTTTTTGCTATATCTTGCCCCATAATTTTAATTGCTCCATTGGCAAGAGAATAAAATTTCAATAATAATTGCATAATTGTACTTTTGCCGGACCCCGTTCTGCCCACTATCCCGATAAATTGGCCTTGAGGGATACTAAAAGATAAATCCTTAAAGATTAACGAATCCGCTCTGGAAGGGTAGACAAAACTGACATTCTCAAACTCAATATCCACCAAATTATTTTTGCTGTTATTATTAGAGCTTTTTCCCAGTTCGCCTCGAGCTGGTGGTTGGTACAATGGGCTTCTCTCCCTACTAGATGCGAGCTGGGGAAGAAGTCTATGGTCTTGATCCTGGTTGTAATCGATAAGAGCGAAAATCCGTTCTGAGGCAGCTATAGAAGAATGTGTTTCACTTAAAAGATCGAAAATTCCTCCACTGCTTAGCCCGGCGACAATAGCATAGTAAATAAAAGATACCATTTGACCGGCGGTTAAATTTCCCTGCAATATATCTCTACTGCCTACCCAGATTACTATAGTTATAGAAAATAATATCCCTGAAATAGTTAGCGCAAAAAAAATAGATCGTATTTTAAATCGACTAGCGGCATATTCTAAATAATTAGTAATTTGTTTATTAAAGTGTAAAGCTTTATTAGGTTGTTGATTAAAAGCTTGGATAACCGTAATATTTGTAATACTTTCTTCTAAGTTCGAGGTAATATCTGCTTGTAATTGGAGTACTTTTTTTGATAAATTTCTTACATACTGACCGAATTGTATTAGTGGAAATAATAATATGGGTATAGTAAATACTACTAGAAAGGCAAGTTTAGGGCTTTGCCAAAACATTAAAATAATGCCTCCAATTAACATTAAGGAATTACGAATAAAAAAAGATAGAAAGTTAATAATAAGCTTAGAAAGCAATTCTATATCTGTAGTTAAGCGCGAAATAATGTCGCCTATTTTTAATTCTTCAAAAGCAGTAATGGGTAAGTTAATTATATTATTATAAGCTTCTTTCTTAATTTGATTTACTACTTTTTCTGCTACTTTATTTATAAAATAAGAACGAAAAAAACTGCTTATCCCAAAGATCACTATTAATATAATAATAAATAATATGGAGCGGTCAATTGATTGCAAGTAATTCTGTTGTAAACCATTATCAACTAATTGCTTAAAGCTACTACCTAATGCTAATAAAGAAATCGACACCCATACTAACGCTAGCATAACAATTGTTAAATCTAGTCTATAATGTCTTAGGTATTGAAGTAGCCTATAAATAATAGAATTGGACATAATAAATAACATGTCTTGTACATTAGACTTCTTGCATAATTCGTATCGTACTAGTAATTTGTAAAACGGGTGGGCACGCTAGGTTCTGTGAAGGAAAGCAATCTACTCTAAAGTGCAAAATATTTACTGGTGCCGGATGTCGGATTTGAACTGACGACCTATCGCTTACAAGGCGATTGCTCTACCACTGAGCTAATCCGGCAGAAGATAATCCTAAAGTAGATCTCGTTCAAAACTTGTATTAAGCAGATAACTTGCACGACACATCGAGATTTGAGACGTCAGCTGCCCCCGAGTGCACTGCGCCTTTGCGCATAAAGCTGACTTCAAATTCCCTACCAGAAGCTAATTTCAAAAGAGGTCTATCAAGCTTTTTTTGATTCTTTTTTAGGAGGTTTTGCCTTGCGGTTTTTAATTTTTATTTCCATTTTCTTTTTGATTGAGGCTGGAAGCGCTATACCAGCTTCTTCAATGAATCTTGCCACTCGTTCAGTAGGTTGAGCACCAGTACCTAACCAATATTCTATACGATCAGATTTGAGGATTACTCTGCCTTCCTCTCCCCTGATCAGCATTGGATTATAGGTCCCTACTTTCTCTAAGAAGTCCCCATCTCTAGGGGCGGTGGAGTTTGCTATCACTACCCTATAATGAGGGCGTTTTTTTGCTCCTCCTCTTGCCAAACGTATTTTTGTTGCCATAATAATTTTCTATTAACTATTTAATCTTTTCTTCTTTAAAAGGAACATGCTTCCGCACGACAGGATCATATTTCCTAAATGATAATTTCTCTGTTTGAGTTTTAGGATTACGCTTTTTTACCAAAAAATACCCTGTACCAGCAGTACTTACCAGTCTTACTAAAACATTTTTATTCTTTTTAGCCACGGTTACCCAATTTTTTCTAATTTTTATTCATAAACCGCTGCTCATGATAAAAGTATGAGCACAAATAGTCAAGAGTAAAATGTATTTTCTATGGACATTACGGTAGAAGAAGTGAGTAGGAGCCAAAAAACTGATAAACCCTCAAATTAACATACCTCAAGTTTAGGTAAAATAACAACTCTTGAAATCCATTGAATAAAATATATTATTTATTTAGGTAGATTTCCTTGAGATGTTACTTTATAAATTTAATCTAAAATATTTTAAGAAAATGAAATAATTATGGATAAAGAAAAAGCTCTTCAGGCTGCCTTGAGCCAAATTGAAAAAAATTATGGTAAAGGCTCGGTTATGAAGCTCGGTCAACGTCGTGCTGTAAATATAGAAGCTATACCCACAGGTTCTATTGGTCTTGATATTGCTCTAGGTATTGGTGGTTTACCCAAAGGGCGAATTATTGAGATATTTGGTCCAGAAAGTTCAGGGAAAACTACCTTAACTCTTCACGTAATTGCAGAATCACAAAAACAAGGCGGTACTTGTGCTTTTATTGATGCTGAACATGCGCTAGACCCAACTTATGCTAAAAAACTGGGAGTTAATATTGATGAACTTATTATTTCTCAGCCAGATACAGGAGAACAAGCATTAGAGATCACGGATACTTTAGTACGTTCCGGTGCTATTGATATGATCGTGATAGATAGCGTAGCTGCTCTTGTACCTAAAGCAGAAATAGAAGGAGAAATGGGGGATTCGCATATGGGGCTACAAGCTAGATTAATGAGCCAAGCCCTTCGAAAATTAACTGCTTCTATTTCAAAAACTAATTGTATTATCATTTTCATTAACCAAATTAGGATGAAAATAGGGGTAATGTTTGGTAGCCCAGAAACCACCACAGGGGGCAATGCCTTAAAATTTTACGCCTCAATTAGACTAGATATTAGAAAAATTTCAACAATTAAAGATAAGGAAGAATTGATTGGTAGTCAAACTAAGGTTAAAGTGGTAAAAAATAAAGTGTCTCCGCCATTTAAAACTGCTGATTTTGATATTATATATGGCCAGGGCATTTCTAAAGAAGGAGAAATAATTGATTTAGGAGTTAAATTAGAAATAATAGAAAAATCAGGTTCCTGGTTTTCTTATAAGGAAATTAGAATAGGGCAGGGACGAGAAAATGTTAAACAATATCTAAAAGATCACCCAGAGATCTGTAATGAAATCCAACAAGTAATTAGGCAAAAATCTGCTCATACTAATAATGTTATTTTTGATAGTGAAATAATCGAAGAGGTATAATAAAATGATAGATTTGACAGGTAAGATATCTCTAATTACAGGGGCAACAGGTGCAATTGGGGGGGCAATAGCCAAATTATTACATATTTTGGGTAGCCATGTAATAATTAGTGGGAGTGAGGAAGAAAAATTACAAGAAGTGGGAGGAATTCTACAGAATAATTATACAATTGCGGTATGTAATCTTATTAATGCTGAGGAATGCAGTAATTTGATAGGTAAATTCGAGAAAATCGACATTTTAATCTGTAATGCTGGTATTACTAAGGATATGTTAGCCATTAAGATGACTAATGAAATGTTTGAGCAAGTGATAAATATCAATTTAAAAGCTAATTTTATTCTAAACCGTGAAGCAATAAAAAAAATGATTAAAGAACGTTATGGTAGAATAATCAATATAGCATCGGTCGTTGCAGTTTCTGGTAATCCTGGACAAGCAAATTATTGTGCATCAAAAGCGGGGCTTATAGGGATGACCAAATCCTTAGCAGCTGAAGTAGCATCTAGAGGAATTACTATTAACGCCATTGCGCCAGGCTTTATCAAATCCAATATGACTGATAAGTTAAACGAGATGCAAAAAGAAGCCATAATGCAGAAAATTCCTCTTAAAACCTTTGGCCAGCCAGAAGATATAGCAAATATAGTAGCATTTCTTGCAAGTAGCAAAGCATCCTACATTACAGGACAAACCATTCATGTTAATGGTGGCATGTTAATGGTGTGATTCCCTTCAGGATAAGAAAAGGCCTATCCTGAATTGGCGTGTGTAGAATTAAGAATAATAGAAGTATGAGAAAAATTATTACACGGTTTGCTCCATCTCCTACCGGTATGCTGCATATAGGTAATAGCAGGACAGCCCTTATAAATTGGTTATATGCTAGACAGCATAATGGAAAGTTTATTTTAAGATTTGATGATACTGACCTTGAGCGTAGCAAAGAGGAGTATAAAAAAGCAATTGAAGAAGATTTGAAATTTTTAGGACTTAATTGGGATCAAACCTTTGCTCAGTCTACTAGGCTCGAGAAGTATGAGTTTGTTAAAAGATTATTATTGGAAAAAAATAGGTTATATCCTTGTTTTGAAACTCCTGAAGAGCTGGGCTTGAAAAGAAAGTTACAATTATCGCAAGGATTGCCACCAGTTTATGATCGTGCTTCTTTGCAGCTGACTAAAGAACAAATAAGCGACTATATAAGGCAAGGAAAAAAGCCACATTACCGGTTCTTAATATCTCATACTGCCATAAGGTGGCAAGATATGATTAAGGGGGAAATAAGATACGAAGGTAAGAATCTAAGCGATCCGATAGTGGTGCGTGAGGATAATAGTATGACTTATATGTTGTGTTCAGTTATCGATGATATTGATTTCTCTATTACGGATATTATTAGAGGTGAAGACCATGTCACTAATACAGCAGTACAAGTGCAAATGTTTGAAGCCTTAGAAGCTAAAATACCGAACTTAGCACATCTGAGTTTAGTGGTAGCTCGTGATGAAAAAATCTCTAAAAGATTAGGGGGATTTGAAATTGCCTCGTTGAGGGAGGAATCTGGGCTAGAGCCGATGGCAATAAATAGTTTCTTTAGCTTACTTGGGTCTTCAACCCCTATTTCTCCTTTTAAAAATCTGGATGAGTTAGTAAAATGTTTTGATATTACTAATATGTCCAAAAGCCCAACTATTTATTTATCTGAGGAGTTAGAACGTTTAAATCATAAATTATTAATTAGCCTTAGCTTTAAAGAAGTGCAAGATCGTTTACGTAAAATTGGCTGTGAGGAAGTAAATGAGAGTTTTTGGTTAGCGGTGAGAGCTAATTTACAGAAATTACCCGAAATAAAAGAGTGGTGGAACATTTGTTACACGCAGTTAACGAGGGAAGAGTTAGATAAAGGTTTTTTAAAACAAGCCGCAGATTTACTAGAGGATAAACCTATCGAAATAGATAGCTGGGGTATTTGGACTAAGAAAATTATGGAAGTAACAGGTAAAAAAGGTAAGGAGGTATTCCTACCGTTGAGATTAGCTATCACTGGTAGGCAATCAGGACCAGAAATGTCGGTTCTTTTACCCTTGCTTAGTCGAGCGGAAATTATAAAACGGCTAAATTAATACTTGTGTTTTGAAATAATTCGTATTATCATCGCGCACAGTTTAAAAGCTCTTAGGAGAAAAGAATGAGTGAAACATTGGAACTTGAAGCAAGAATACGAGAAAAGTTTGGTACAGGTAGCGCACGCGATCTGCGTAACAAAGGGTATGTACCGGCAGTAGTATATGGTGCAGGAAAAGAAATATTAGCCGTTTCGGTGGAAGAAAAAGAAATAACAAAACATTATAGAAAAGCTGGTTTTATCTCCACAGTTGTGCAGTTAAAAATAGATAATAACATACATAAAGTACTGCCTAAGGCTGTACAGCTGCACCCTATAACCGATATAGTACGCCATGTAGATTTTATTCACTTAGAGGCAAAAATCCAAAAAATGGAAGTACCAGTAGTTTATGAAGGGAAAGATAGGGCTTTGGGAGTCAAAAGAGGCGGGTTTTTTAATATTATCAAAAGAACTATACTTCTTCTATGTGATGTTAACAATATTCCTAAAAATATAACTGTTGATGTTACTAATATGCATATAGGGCAATCTTTAAAAGCAAGCAGCATAATACTTCCTGAAGGGACAGAAATGGTATCTAAAAATGATTTTATCCTTGCTACTATAATTGGACGTAAAGGCAGTAAAGGAGAGGGGGAGGAAACACCAACTGTAGAAGCGAAGGGGAAATAAAGAGTTTCGTTTTATAATAGACTTCCTGCATAAGTCGATCTAGTCGGTGTTTTTGTCGTCAAAACTTGCTTCCGCTCTGTAACAATCGCCTATGTATAGTTTATATCACTATGATACATACACGATAGTATGGGGAAAGCATAGTAGCTATGCATGCTTGAAGATAAATACTCGGTACGCACCTTAATGGTCTATTCTATACGCAGCTCGGCTCAGCTTCGTTGTTCCTAAAAACCCCTTAACTATTTTCGACTTATGCAGGAAGTCTATTTTAGCTGCATCCTAGTGCGTTGTGGTTTTGTGTGCCTCATCTCATTCAAATTACCTACCAAAAAGCAAGAATAGCAGAGAGATTTGTTGGGCATTTGTGGGATTTTATATGATACTTGTTGTTGGATTAGGGAATATAGGCAAAGAATATCAAAATACACGGCATAATGCTGGGTTTATAGCGGTTGACTTTTTATCTCATCAATATAATTTGTCTTGGAATATAAAATCAAAATTTCAATTGGAACTTGCCCAATGGTTAATAGATGGGCATAAAATATCAGTAGCAAAGCCATTAACCTATATGAACTTATCTGGACACTCTGTCCAGATGGTGAGTTCATATTATAATATTAAAGCACAAGATATTTTTGTCCTGCACGACGACATTGATTTAGAAGTTGGACGCATTAAATACAAATTAGGGGGTGGTAATGGGGGGCATAATGGTTTAAAATCCCTAGATCAGCATATAGGAAATAATTATCACCGTATAAGAATTGGTATAGGTAGACCCAGCTGCAATAAGAATGTAGCAGATTATGTTCTGGCACCTTTTTCTCAAGCAGAAAGTAAAATTATTGCAAGTTCTATTAAAATAATTACCGATAATTTTCATTTTGTACTTTCCAAAGAATGGGAAAAATTTAAAAATGGAGTGTCTATACTCAAATGATTTCCAGCATTGAACTTGAAAATAAAAGGCAAAGAGTATACTGCGCGCACCTGAAGAGTTGGTAGACGAAGTTCAGCGAGTATATACAGGTGAAGCATGCATTTTCCTTTATAGAACCTAAATATTATAAATAAAAATTATGACATTGAAATGTGGTATTGTGGGGTTGCCGAATGTTGGTAAATCTACATTATTTAATGCTTTAACTTCAAGTATAGCAGCTGAAGCGGCTAATTATCCTTTTTGTACTATAGAACCTAATTTAGGGGTAGTATCTGTTCCGGATAATCGTCTCCAAAAATTAGCTTTGATTGCTGGCTCAAAGAAAATGATTCCCGCTTATATAGAATTTGTGGATATTGCGGGTTTAGTAAAAGGAGCGAGTAAAGGTGAAGGGCGGGGTAATAAGTTTTTATCTCATATAAGAGAGGTAGATGCTATTTTGCATGTATTGCGTTGTTTTGAGGATATAGATATTACACATGTCTATAATAAAATTGATCCTATAGATGATGCTGAGATAATAGAGACAGAACTAATATTAGCAGATCTTGAATCAGTGGAGAAGCGGTTGGCAAGTGCAGAAAAACGTTTAAAGAGTGGCGATAAAGCTTTAAAAGACTCAATCGAATTACTACAAGCAGTACAATCCCAGCTTGTAAGAGGTAAGCCAGCACGCAGCCTTATAGGTACTTACAAAAAAGCAGATTTAGACCAGTTACAACTATTAACTTCTAAGCCAGTTTTATATGCCTGTAATGTATTAGAAAAGGATGCGGTTTTAGGAAATAACTTTACTAAACTAATAGCAAATAAGGCCGCAGAGGAAAGTGCAAAATATGTAATTATTTCATCCAAAATTGAGGCAGATATTGCCGCATTAGATAATGAAGAAGAGAAATCAGATTTTTTAAATAGTATAGGTTTACATGAGCCAGGTTTAAGTAAAATTATAAAGGAAGCATATGATTTATTAGATCTAAAAAGCTTTTTTACTATTGGGCCTAAAGAAGCGCATGCATGGACTTTTAGCAATGGTACTCTAGCTTCAAAGGCCGCAGGTATAATTCATACTGATTTTGAACAAGGGTTTATTCGTGCTGAAGTTATTAGTTATAATGACTATATAAATTTAGGAGGGGAAGTAAAAGCCAAGGAAATGGGCAAAATGCGGCTAGAAGGCAAGGAGTATAAAATGCAAGATGGAGATATAGTACATTTTCGTTTCAATGTTTAAGTTTAAATTATCCAATATTGATGGAAAGAGTTATTGAGTTGTAAAAAAGAGGTTTAGTGAGAAAATTATACCATTATCCTATTTGTCCATTATCGCGTCAAGTTCGGGTATTTTTAAAGGAATTAGATGCTCCATTTACTATAATTAAAGAAGATTATTGGCAAAGAAATAAGAGATTTTTATTACTTAATCCCGCAGGTACTCTGCCGGTATTACAAGAGGCTTCTACCTTAATTATAGCAGGAATTTATCCTATCACTGAATATTTAAATGAGAAATATCCTAATTTTAATCTTATGGATGAAGATGTAGAGGTTAAAGGAGAAATTCGTAGGTTACTTAGCTGGTTCAATGACAAATTTTATCTGGAAGTAACAAAAATTATTGTGGACGAGAAAATAGTTAGGCCCTCTTGCCAACTACAAGGGCCGCGCACAGCTTTTTTAAGGGCCGCTAGGAATAATTTATCCCATCATTTAGGTTATATCTCAACGTTATTAGAGAGAAGGAGCTTTATTGCCTCAAATAGCTTAAGTTGTGCCGATATCGCAGCTGCATGCCATATATCAGTTTTGGACTATTTTGGAGAGCTTAACTGGGATAAATGGTTAATACTAAGACATTGGTATGCCATAGTAAAATCTCGACCTAGCTTTCGCTCTCTGTTGCAAGACCATATTCCCGGATTTACTCCTCCTACTTGCTATGTTGATTTAGATTTTTAATAGATTTCTTTGATAAAATAAAAAAACAATTTTTGAAAGACGAGTAGTATATATACTGCGAACCATAATACATACAATATTACTAACTAGCCAAAATAATTATATAACGATTTTATAGGATAATATAAGTGAATAAGATTTCTTTTGTAGGATCGCCTAAAATGTCATATCAATTAATCTCCATATTAGTAGCTATAATTCCAGCGTTAGGTTTAGTTTCTGGCTTTTCTGTGGCAGTAACAGTACCTATTTTTTTACTATTAACATTGTATGCACTGCAAGGTAAGCTATTTATTAACTTGCAGCCGGTAGCGATAAAAAATAATTTATTATCCAAGTGGAAATTGGAGTTAATGTTTGGGCTCTGGAGTTTGGTTACTATTTTTTTTTCGCCAAACTCTCTGGGTTCTTTAGGGATATATATTCAAATTTCTTTAATTATATTAATAGGATTTATAGTCAATAGTAATATTGACACACTAGCTATAAATCACTTTACTGTTAGTAGATATTTTGTAATTGGTATGCTAGCTGCAGTGAGTATATTTGTTATAGAATATTTTTCTTATGGTATGATAACCAGAGGATTTCGGGTTATTTTTCAGCCAAAAACCTCCGGACATTTCTTTCTATTTACCCTAGATCGTGGCTGTTCTTTACTATCAGTGTTTTCTTGGATAGTAATTGGTATATTCATACAATATCGTAAGTATTTTTTAGCTTTAATATATTACCTACTAATTGTTTATTTATTATCCATTTCTGATAGTCTTGCCAGCTTTTTAGCTTTCATAATAGGGGGGGGAGTATTGTTAAGCAGCAGATTATTGTTCCTGCGATCTTTACAATCGGTTTTTCTGAAGTTATTTACAATAGCGTTAATAACCGGCTCAATCTGTATGCCTATTATTTCTTATAAAATAGCGCCATATGAAGCTGCAAATCACTACGCTAATTTTTTACCAGATTCTGCAAAACATCGTCTTTTCATCTGGAATTTTGTAGCTAACAAAATTGTCGAAAAACCAATTATAGGTCATGGGTTTTCGTCTTCAAGATATTATTCCCAATATTATCATACTAATAACAACAAGATAATTACTTATAATCAGTGGTCATTTTCCCTATTTCCTCTACATCCACATAACAACATAATGCAAATTCTTTTTGAAACAGGAATAATAGGGTTCTTACTATTCCTATCATTATTAGTAAAATATCTTAAACAAATTGGTAATTTAGTTATATCATCTATTGATAAGGATAATTTTTCTCAAACAAACTCTAAAATGTTAAACTATACCTCTATTTGTTACGCAGCTTTTATAAATTATTATATAATTGGGATGATTTCTTTTAATATATGGCAAACATGGTGGGTTTGTACTGCCTTTGGAGCAATGATTTTACTACAATTGCTTGTACGGTATAGCCAAAGTGATTTAGCTGGTGATACTTGAATTTAAAGGTGAGGCTGCGCAGCGTACAAGAGAATACGTGAGTATACTCGGTGAACTTCAAGAATTGGCGTCATCATGTCTAAAGATCTGCGATGCTCACGTACTATAGTACGCTGCGCTTCTCGACTTTGACACTCCTAGCTCTTCTTGAAGTTGACCTTCGTATACCAACTCTTCAGTTACGAGCAGTATACAACCGAATCCTGTAAAATCAAGTGTCACCAGCTAAATACCGCAGGCTATATCGCCAACCCAGGAGAGTTTAGTATTTTGATGACCTTAAATTAAAGGGGTTATCTTTTACCTTTCCTTAGCTTATTAAACATTCGTTGCCCAAAATAGAAACTAATGATACCGGCGAATATTGCTTGATCATCTATATTCCATAAAATATCAATATATTCAATAAGGATTGTGGTATTTTTTATAGTTTTATATTGTAAATATTTTACTCCTGCATACATAATGAAAAAGCTATAGGCCAGAACGGGACGAACTGACCCATTCAAAGCGTCGACCCAGTTCACCCCGGATTTGTAGGTAGAATATAAAATATTATTTTCAGTCACCTCTTTTGAAACATTTAGTTTTGTTAACAGCTTGCTTTGCCCCAATTTATAATTTTCAATTTGCCTATCTAAAATATTTAGCTCATGTTTTCTTTCTTTTTGTTCTTTAAAGATTTTCAAGATTTCTGGAATAATTGAACTAATGAAACCTGTTATTGACGCTAATAGTGTGATCATACGAAACCTGCTTATATATTAATCTAGTCGTGATTTTCATTTGCGAACCATATCCTTAGAGAGCTGCGGCTCTGCGAGTGAAAATGCCTATAAATCTACTTATTACATAGAAATGTTCCTAGAACCTAATATACTGAAATTTTTCTTTACACTAATAGGTTCTTATATCTACTTATAACTTATTTCTAAGATATAAGAACCTAGTGGCAAGGGAGGGTTTTTAACAAATTTGAAGTTTTGTAAAATTAAGGTTTAGTTCTTGCCCTAAAATTAACATTAAATTATCATTAGCTTTTGTTCTCCATTGACCATTGTCATAATAGAAATGGTAAGGGCCACTCACTGGGGAGGATAGCCAAATTTCTTTTGCCGCAGAATGTTTATTAATCACAAATATGCCTTGGCTTGTCGTGATGTTTAAAATGTCGTTTTGAAAATCAATTTCTAGAAGACATTGCTCATCCTCTACTTCAATTATATCGGCAATTAACGAGATAGTTTGTTCTGCTAATCTTGAAAATTTACTATTATCCATTCTTTGGTGCTCGGCTTCGTTGTTCCTAAAAAATTCCTCCATTATTTTCGACTTATACAGGAAGTCTAATACAGGAGGCAAGAGTACCGATTTTAAAATATATTGGGTTATTTTGCAAGGCTAAAGGTATGGGTACTCAGGGCTGCCTCATATAAAAAATTATATAAGTAATATTGAATAAAAATTATTATAGTAGTGGTTACAAATAAGTGAGTGGTAACCATGAGAGAAGAAGAATTACGAGAAAGTTTTGAAGACTTTATTAATGGAATAAATGATCATAGAGTTGATAGGAATAAGCTTCATAGTGTGGAGGAGATTTTATTTTTGACTTTAACTGCAATTATTTGTGGAGCAGAAGGTTGGCGAGATATTGAACGATTTGGCAGGTTAAAATTAGAATTTTTACGTACGGTGTTTCCATATGCTAATGGAATTCCTTCTGACGATACGTTACGACGTTTTTTTCGAGTACTTGATCCTAAAACATTCAGCACATGCTTTACCGTTTGGGCAAGTAGCTTAAAACTTCCAAGTAGCACACATATAGCTATAGATGGGAAAGTGTCTCGTCATACATTCGATGGTGATAAGAATCCATTACATATGGTATCAGCTTTTGCTAGTGAATGTCGAACAGTGTTAGCACAAGAGAAAGTATCTGATAAAAGTAATGAAATTACAGCAATACCTAAATTACTTGGTATTCTAGACATAAAAGGAGCTATTGTTACCATTGATGCTATGGGCTGTCAAAGAGAGATTGCCCAAGCAATTATCGATAAAGAAGCAGATTACATATTATCATTAAAAGGTAATCAAGGAAATTTACACCAAGATATTAAGTTAGTATTTGCAGATAAAGAGTTGCTGAATGAATTGTCAGTTGATATCAATCAAACAACTGACGGAAGTGAGCATGGACGTATTGAAGAACGGATTTATCGAGCTGTTACTATGCCACAAGAATTACAGGAGCAACATAATTGGCCGGAGCTTAAGACAATTATAGAGGTTATAAGTAAACGAGAAATAAAAGGAGTTTTATCTGAAGAAACAAGATATTACATTAGCTCTTTAGAGCAAGAAGCAGTAAAAATCGGTATGGCAATCCGATCTCATTGGGCTATTGAGAATAGTGTGCACTGGATTTTGGATGTTAGTTTTAGAGATGATGATTCACGTATTAGAAAAGGTAATGCTCCTCAAAATATAGCTATTATTAAACACATGGCATTGAATGTATTACAGAAGGCTAAGCAAAAAAGGGATTCTATCAAGCAGCTTAGAAAAGCAGCTGGTTGGGATAATAATCAACTACTCACTATCTTACAGTATATTTAAGTGCGGCAGCCCTGCAGTTTATTACTGAATCTGTTGACTCGCTGGTAACTAATTTTCGTTCCTCTCAGCTTTGGTCAGATAGTCTTCAAAGCCAGTTTATGACTGCGCAAAGTAAAATGGGGTCATTAACTAATAGATCGAGTGAACTTAATTCTCAAGAACAAAGACAATCCGAGAGTCTGACCTTAAAATGGGCCCAAAGTGATTCAATGATTAAAGGTTTTTCATTTAGTGAAAATCAAGCGATCAAAGAATCTATTTTACAAGGGCAATCTCTTAACGAAAATTACGGTAGTAGTGAAAGAAAAGAAACCTCTACTAGTACTAATGCAAGTTTAGGGTTAAATTTAGGAGTTGTTAATGCAGGTGGAGGAGTAGGTGCTAATAATAGTAAAACTGAAGCCTATGATACATCAGCAAGCAAACAAAAAGCCTATAATGATGCTTTAGAAAAAGTAAAATCAGCTCAAAGAGATAATCGGATTAGTACTAGCAATGATGAAGTTAGATCATTAGGCCAAGATTTAATTAGTACCTGGAATGAACAACAATCAGTTAGTAGAGAAATAGCTAAAACAACGCAAACAATGCAACAATTATCCAACCAAAGAAACTATGTTGAGAGTAACTCCGCTACTATTGACCGCAACATGAATGAACCAGTTTTACAAGCAATTATTGCTCGAAATATCCCAGGAGTAACCAGCAAGGAACAAGCAGCTAGATGGGCAAGCCACCACAGTCATGAAGCTATGAACATAGCACAAGAAGTAGTTGGTATAAATAAACCATTACCCCAAAGTAATTGGAACGATAGTCACCCTCAAGTTAAAGATCTACAGTCAATTGATTCTATCATTAACAATACACCAATGACAACACAAGAGGACCTGAAAACCAACTATCTAGAATCAAATAATAGATTACAAGAGCAAGCTACTGTGACAGATAGCACAGGTGCATCAAAAGCATTAGCCGAATCAGTAAAATCTGATTTAAATAAAGGCAAAAAATTGTATAGTCAAAATGTAGATGAAATACTTGACAATCAATTGTCCAGCTCAGAAAGAGAGAAAGCAGTAGATCTTGAAATTACGACTGTTGATATCAAGGATGATAGTAACAAATTAAAAGAGCAATTTGATCAAACCAGCAATTCAACAATTGTTAGAACTGCGGGACGAGTAGTGGATAATATGAGGTTAAATACAGATGCTATCAAAAAGCAAAATATTACTTTGCCTTTAAGCAATAACAAGGATAATAAAAATTAATATTTTAAAAATAAAAAGTAATTTATGAGTATGATAAAAAAGTTAGTTGTAACTATCCTGTCATTGCTATTATTTAATATAACAATTGTAACCGCCAAAGAATCTTTAAACCAAGAGGTTACTAACAAACATAGACTGCAACAAAATATCCAAGATCAGGATTTAACTAACGATTCTGATCTCACTGCTGCAAAATCCTATTATGATAAAGGAATAGCTTTTAAAAGATTTAAAAAATATCAAGATGCCATAGAAAATTTTGACCTAGCCATTAAACATAAACATGATTATGCAGAAAGCTACTTGGAAAGAGGATGTTGTTTATTACACTTAGAAAAATATCAAAAAGCTATAGAGAATTTTGATCTCGCTATTAAATATCAACCTAATTATGTGGAAAGCTATTTAGAAAAAGGACATGCTTTATCAGAATTAGGAAAACAACATGCAGCTATAGAAAATTATAACATAGCTATAAAATACCAACCTGATTATTCAAATGCCTATCACAACAAGGGAGTAGCTTTTGAAAGGTTAGGGCAATATCAAGAAGCTATAGAAAATTATAATTTAGCAATTAAATACCAACCTAATGATGCACCGACATATTATAACAAGGGTATATCTTTAATAAAGTTAGGAAGATACCAAGAAGCTATAGAAAATTTTGACCTGGCTATACAATACAAACCTGAACTTACTGAAAGTTATCAAGAAAAAGGTCAAGTATTACAAAAACTTGGAAAATCTAAGGACGCTACAGAATTATTTAATAAAGCTAAATCGTTGTCAAAGTAAATTTTTTATCTACTAATAGATTAACCGCGCGTGTAGCCTTAAGAAAATGGCTAAAATCGCTATAATAACGCCATGTTCGACTTTTTTTTAAGATTGACAAAAGAATAGGATAGCCTAATAAGGTCATAGTTCAATTATCGAGAAAGAAGCTATGACCCTAGAAACGTTAATTCTGGATAAGAGAGTTATGAATATATAGATTAAAGTCAAGTTTTGTGGAAGGTTTAGTTTTTTTTAGAGAATAAGCAACTAGGGTAGAAAGAATATGAACAAAAGCATTAATAGGAGATCTATGTCTTGTATGTTCAAGATTCATTTTATTTTTTAAAAAATCAAAAACTGTTTCAATTAAGTTTCGTTTTCGAAGCAAGATTTTTTCCTTTAAATCCATTAATTTATTCGCCATATTTTTCTTAATTCCATGAATCATTTTTAAGCCTCTTTCATATAAATTTAAAAACAAATTTTGCTTGATATATCCCTTGTCAGCGGCCATAATGCCAGTTAATCCTTTAGTTAATTGCGCTACCGGAACTCTATCATCTACATTACCATTAGTCACTTTTAATGCCATAATTTCTCCTTGGTTATTAATTATTAAATGTAATTTAAAGCCATAAAAATATCCCATAGAGGATTTACTATGTTTGGCTAATCCTTTAAAAACTTTATTACTATAGCGTCGTTTATTGTGACAAGCTTTAATTGTTGTAGAGTCAATAAAATAAATACCTGTTTCTTGCCCAAATAATAAATGAATCAACATATTTAAGGGCATGAATAATCGCGGCATTAAAGCAACAAATCTGTTATAGCTTAGGGCGCTAGGGAAGTCGTTCTTATGTAAATATTCGACGTAAGTTTTATAGAAAAATTTAAAGTTCTTAGCATGCGATGTATGAAACATAATTATTATTGTTAACATTTCGCTTAAACTCATATTACAAGCGCGATCTCTCTGCTTATTGGATGGTAATAATTTGCTCTTTTCATATTCAAGATAAATTTTACAAAAATCATCTATAAAACTATATAATTCTGTGATATCTTTCTTCATGCCTACAGTTTGTTTTTTTGTTCAAAAACTTCAATACTGTAGGTTGCCTCCCTTGGCAATCCTTATTATACGCCATGTTCGACTTTTTTTTAAGATTGACAAAAGAATAGGATAGACTAATAAGGTCATAGTTCAATTATCGAGAAAGAAGCTATGACCCTAGAAGAGTTTATCATTACTGTGTATTGTTTCATAGAAGAAAAAATGACTATCTTAACGCCATGTTCGACTTTTTTTTAGCAGGTAACTAATTTTTCGAGTTGTGTTGGCACAAGTTTTAAAGACTTTGTCAAAAATGTAGCAATAGTATGAGCAAGTAATTTTCTAGCGATGCGAGATTGTAGATGCCAGTAACTCTTAACTCTGATAGCATTAATAGCAAAACGTTCTGTAAGCTGACCAATAACAGTTTCAATTAAACGACGAGTAGCAGTAATCCATTTAAGGAAATTCTTGGATCTATTATCCTTCATATTCTTTTTTAAAGGTGTTTGTAAATCAATGTTTTTGGTGGCCAACTCATCTTTTAAATCCTGACCAAGATAGCCTTTATCGCCCAGTACCATGCCACTAATATTAGGAGACATTACTTGCAGAGCTTCACGTTCAGACCCATTAGCAGGAGTTATCATGAATCCAGCTATTCGACCTTCTTCATTAATTAATACGTGTCCTAGAAAACCGTAATAATAGCTATCTTTCGAAGCGCAGTACCCATAGTCAGCGTATTCCTTAAAACATCGCCCTCTCGTTGCTCGGGCCAAATTTATTACAGGAATCGGTACCCCATCTATCATATGCAGATCTGATTTGCTTGCACTCTTAAACAAGTCGGCAAGCAGCATGTTCTTAATAGATAAAAGACCGCTACATTGCTTCACATAAGACGGTCTACTCTTTAGATTGGGAAACCATTCTTGAAAATGACGTTTAAAATATTCCCATATCTGCTTGTCTTGGTGCAAACCGATAAATTCTCCCACCACTTCCATTGTTAATGCTTCCACGTCACTTAAGCAAGGTGGAAATCCTGCTTTCCTTACTTTGATATTTTTGGTTATTATAGTCATTTTTTCTTCTATGAAACAATACACAGTAATGATAAACTCTTCTAGGGTCATAGCTTCTTTCTCGATAATTGAACTATGACCTTATTAGGCTATCCTATTCTTTTGTCAATCTTAAAAAAAAGTCGAACATGGCGTTTATTATCTATTATCCTCCCATATTCCCCTTATCCAGAATTAACGTTAGAAGAGTTTATCATTACTGTGTATTGTTTCATAGAAGAAAAAATGACTATAATAACCAAAAATATCAAAGTAAGGAAAGCAGGATTTCCACCTTGCTTAAGTGACGTGGAAGCATTAACAATGGAAGTGGTGGGAGAATTTATCGGTTTGCACCAAGACAAGCAGATATGGGAATATTTTAAACGTCATTTTCAAGAATGGTTTCCCAATCTAAAGAGTAGACCGTCTTATGTGAAGCAATGTAGCGGTCTTTTATCTATTAAGAACATGCTGCTTGCCGACTTGTTTAAGAGTGCAAGCAAATCAGATCTGCATATGATAGATGGGGTACCGATTCCTGTAATAAATTTGGCCCGAGCAACGAGAGGGCGATGTTTTAAGGAATACGCTGACTATGGGTACTGCGCTTCGAAAGATAGCTATTATTACGGTTTTCTAGGACACGTATTAATTAATGAAGAAGGTCGAATAGCTGGATTCATGATAACTCCTGCTAATGGGTCTGAACGTGAAGCTCTGCAAGTAATGTCTCCTAATATTAGTGGCATGGTACTGGGCGATAAAGGCTATCTTGGTCAGGATTTAAAAGATGAGTTGGCCACCAAAAACATTGATTTACAAACACCTTTAAAAAAGAATATGAAGGATAATAGATCCAAGAATTTCCTTAAATGGATTACTGCTACTCGTCGTTTAATTGAAACTGTTATTGGTCAGCTTACAGAACGTTTTGCTATTAATGCTATCAGAGTTAAGAGTTACTGGCATCTACAATCTCGCATCGCTAGAAAATTACTTGCTCATACTATTGCTACATTTTTGACAAAGTCTTTAAAACTTGTGCCAACACAACTCGAAAAATTAGTTACCTGCTAAAAAAAAGTCGAACATGGCGTTAAGATAGTGAGTAGTTGATTATTATCCCAACCAGCTGCTTTTCTAAGCTGCTTGATAGAATCCCTTTTTTGCTTAGCCTTCTGTAATACCATTTCCCCATTATAAGCAGAGATATTAGATTGATAGAATGAGTAATTTATGATATAAAGCTAGGTAATAATGAAATAATAGGAAGTAACAAGGAAATGCCTAAAGTATCAAAAATGATAAATGACGAATTAGTATTAAAAGCAAGGGAAGCTTTGAATAACGGAGGGAAGAATGGTGTTGTAGTAACAAGATTAAAAGCCATACTAGCATCGAGTAAGCATGGTATTAAGAAAGTAGCGGAAGTTTATGATATCAACAGATCTTCGCTACATAGATGGGTTGCTCTATTTCGAGATCAAGGCATTGATGGTCTCAAGAACATAGCAAAGCCTTCTAGATCAAAATTAAATACTGCTCAAAAAGATGAGATTAAAACTTTGATAAAGAGAGACAGTAGTATTACGATTAAGAAATTAAAGATAGTGATAAAAGAAAAATTTGATATAGATATAGAAAAATCTAGTATACATAGAATGCTAGGGGCACTTGGGTTTAGGCATATTACTGGTAGAAAGAGGCATTACAAAGCTGACACATCTTCTCAAGAAGAATTCAAAAAAAAATCTACAACAAGTACACCAAGATAATCCTATGGTACCTATTTATTTTTTTGATGAGACTAGGTTTGGGACCAATACAAAACATGGTTTAGGATGGTTTGAAAAAGGCAGTAGGACTCCAGTTCCTACAAAGCTGGGATTTAAATCATTTTATCTTTATTCTGCTACAAATCATAGAGATGGAGACTCTTTTAGTTTAATTATTCCGAATGTTGATAAGGCCTGTATGCAAGTTTTTCTTAATGAATTTGCGAAACATATAACTACAAAAGTTATACTAGTGATGGATGGAGCTGGATGGCATAAAGGTCTTATACCATTTCCCCATTATAAGCAGAGATATTAGATTGATAGAATGAGTAATTTATGATATAAAGCTAGGTAATAATGAAATAATAGGAAGTAACAAGGAAATGCCTAAAGTATCAAAAATGATAAATGACGAATTAGTATTAAAAGCAAGGGAAGCTTTGAATAACGGAGGGAAGAATGGTGTTGTAGTAACAAGATTAAAAGCCATACTAGCATCGAGTAAGCATGGTATTAAGAAAGTAGCGGAAGTTTATGATATCAACAGATCTTCGCTACATAGATGGGTTGCTCTATTTCGAGATCAAGGCATTGATGGTCTCAAGAACATAGCAAAGCCTTCTAGATCAAAATTAAATACTGCTCAAAAAGATGAGATTAAAACTTTGATAAAGAGAGACAGTAGTATTACGATTAAGAAATTAAAGATAGTGATAAAAGAAAAATTTGATATAGATATAGAAAAATCTAGTATACATAGAATGCTAGGGGCACTTGGGTTTAGGCATATTACTGGTAGAAAGAGGCATTACAAAGCTGACACATCTTCTCAAGAAGAATTCAAAAAAAAATCTACAACAAGTACACCAAGATAATCCTATGGTACCTATTTATTTTTTTGATGAGACTAGGTTTGGGACCAATACAAAACATGGTTTAGGATGGTTTGAAAAAGGCAGTAGGACTCCAGTTCCTACAAAGCTGGGATTTAAATCATTTTATCTTTATTCTGCTACAAATCATAGAGATGGAGACTCTTTTAGTTTAATTATTCCGAATGTTGATAAGGCCTGTATGCAAGTTTTTCTTAATGAATTTGCGAAACATATAACTACAAAAGTTATACTAGTGATGGATGGAGCTGGATGGCATAAAGGTCTTACAATACCAGCTAATATTGAGATTATGTACTTACCACCATATAGTCCAGAGTTAAATCCTGTAGAGAGGTTGTGGCAACATTTAAAAGATTCGGTATTAAAAAATAAAGTTTACGATTGTTTAACTAAACTTGAAGATGCTGTAATTGAATTTATTCAATCTATTTCAATAGAAACTATAAAATCTATATGTAATTGTTCATATATCTATTTATAATAGGGAAATGGTATTAGTACGTAAGGAGCGGAGGTCATGAAGTAATGCGAGGTGATGATTAGTTTTCAGGAATTGGTATCAGGAGGAGTTATAGCATGAGAAAGGGGGCGCACTAATAGTTTAAGGTCAAAATATCTATGAGCTTTTTTAGAGCTCTTAAGAATAATCTAAGCCTGAGAGCCAGTAATTAATTAAATAATTACTGGCGTTTGGTAACATTCTACTTACCATTTAATGTTCTAGTAGGCTCCTAACCGTCCCTCCTACTTCCACGATTTTGGGCTCGATTTACTATGGGTTTGACCGGAGGGGTCGGGGACGCAGTAAAAGAGTGGTTAGGCTCCTCAGCAGTCTCCTTCGGGTCTATACCTTCCCGGCGTTTTGAACTGCGCCCCTATGTTTAGACCAAAAAAGCTTTAAATAGAGAGACTATTATTTTCATAAACTATCTACAAAAATATTATTTTTATAATTTTGTAGCTGTTGTGGTAATAGTGGAATTGTGGGTAAGTCGCAAGACTTATCCATAAATCCACTATATATCTCAAACGGCGTTTTGTACTCCAAAGCCTGATGGGGCCTTTGATTGTTATACCAATTCAACCATTTCGGGATATTATTTTTCAACTCTAAAACTGAAGTACACCGGTATAAATACGACCCCTCATACTTAAACGATCGCCATAAACGCTCAATATGGGCATTATCGTTACACCTGCCTTTGCCCGTCATGCTGATGCTTATGACGCATCTCCTCAATTCATTAATCCAATCCTCGCTGGTAAACTGGCTACCTTGATCACTATTAATTATCGACGGCTTCCCATATTTAGCTATAGCATCTTCTAACGCTAGCAAACAGCTCTCTGTATTTAAACTATTTGATAAACGATATCCTACTACTAATCTAGTATAAACATCGATTAATGCAACCAAATACATAAAACCACTTTGTACCCTTAAATAAGTGATATCCACCTGCCATACCTGATTTGGCTTTATAACCTCTAACCCTGATAGCAAATATGGATAAATAGCTTCTTTTAGGTTTCTTTTACTTGTATTAATCGAAGGGTAAATTGCTTGCAAATTCATTAGTTTCATCAACCTCCTGACTTTTTTGCTGTTAACAATTACCACTTCTCTCCTAAGTATCGCCGTTATTCGCCGGTAACCATATATCGGATAATTACTATAGATCTCAACTATTCTATTACTTAAATAATTATCTTGATCCTTCTCCGAATCCTTGTAATATAGGCTGGAGCGGTTCAGATTCAATAGCTGACTTTGCCGACGAACACTTAAATCTTTATAATCCTTATCTACCATCACTTTCCTCTTTATAGTTTCAACTTGGCAGATACGAGCTGCAAAAAATCGTTTTCTACCTTCAATTTGCCAATAGTTGCATGCAGTTTCTCTATTTCGCTTGTAGAACTAGAGGAATTACCGTTTTCATAGCTAAACTTAAAAATATCAGCACCATTTTCCAAAAATTGTTTCTTCCACCTTGTCATTACCGACCTTGGAACTTGATATTTTGAGATTATTTCAGCAATACTCAAATCTCCTCGGATCATCTCTAGCGATACTTTAAACTTAAATTCTTTACTGTAACTTTTTGGCTTACTCATTTTCGACTGCTCCTATTTTATATTTATTTTAACATAAAATAGTCTCTCTATCACTGCTCTAGTTTTCGGGGCGCATTACGTTTTCCAATTTCCCTTGCCAGGATGGCTGCTATGGAGTCAGGGGGCGTAGGACTTTTCAGTGGAGCTTTTGCTACATCACCATTGCCTCCTTGAACCTGTTTCAATTGCCCCCTTGTTCGTATCTCTTGCAATAAATTGCTACGGTCAGACCCAGGTGAGGAGGGCGGCGTGTATGCAGGAGCTCTCGGCGGTGGGGGAGGAGGTGTCGTCCGAGCGGGAGGGGGAGGAGGCCTAGAGATGGTTGTCCCTGAATTCATACTTTTTGCATCTGATGAAGCATCATATTGATAAGGCGCCGTAATAGTATCTCTATAAGAGGGCGGAGGTGAGGGAGGCGCCGGCGGCGCAGGGGGAGGAGGTGTCGTCCGAGCGG
This sequence comes from Candidatus Tisiphia endosymbiont of Beris chalybata, assembly GCF_964026555.1. Taxonomy (NCBI): domain Bacteria; kingdom Pseudomonadati; phylum Pseudomonadota; class Alphaproteobacteria; order Rickettsiales; family Rickettsiaceae; genus Candidatus Tisiphia; species Candidatus Tisiphia endosymbiont of Beris chalybata. The sequence goes on from NZ_OZ032159.1 coordinate 1,569,652, forward strand.
GAGGGGGAGGAGGAGGGATTGCCGGACGTCCTGACTGCGTTGTACTCGTTGCAAAAATGGAGTTGGTTACCAGTAGCTTGATTCTTTGCTAGAGCTATATCCCCGGGATACTGAGCTTGATTGGTCGTTACACTATCATTGTTCCTAGCGTCTCGAGTATTTTCCACAATTATATGTTGCGCTTCAATCTTTTTTGCGTTGTTCCTGTATTCAGTGGTTAGGCTTACATCTGGAGCAGAGGGTATCTGTTTTGCACGCCCGGCTTGTTGTGATAGTGCCATATCGGCAGCTACTTCAGAAACATTTGTAGGCTTTATCCCAAATCTTATTTGATATGCCTTTTCTAAGGCTGCTATCTCATTTCTTAATTTATGGAATTTATCACCCGCAAGACTAAGCGCGTTCTCTTTATTATATAGCTTCTTTAAGTCTGCCGTGATTGTTTCAGTCATGCTCGTAAACTTTTCGTTATTGTCCCTCATAACTGCGAGATATTTTTTTTTAACATCCAGCGACACTTTAGTGAGCTCTTTTGTATAAGGAGTTAGCGCTTTTTGCACTTTACTTTTAGTCAGGCGATCTATTAAATTCGTTACCCCTTTACTGATTTTATCCCAAAAACCTTTAGCTGGCAATTTATTGATCTCTTTTTTTGTTTGCTGGTATAATATTGCTAAATCCTGGATTCTATCATGTTGTTCTATTAAATTTTCAGTGTTAATAAGTTCTGTGTCTAAATAGTTTTTTTGGTTGTTTAAAGCTTGCCTTTGCTCCGGCAATGCATGCCCTGTATTTTTTATAGGATTATGATCTACTAGGTGAGTCGATTCAAAAGTAAATGGCTTGAATAAATCTAACCTTTGTTTTAGTTCAGTGGCTCCTTCTGGGTTGTCTTTCTTAAGTTTATTAATTCCTTTATCTATTTCTTGTGTTATGATCTCCTGTAACCCTTGTTCTCTAATATATAAATTCAGTAATTTGCCTTGAACCTGTATCATTTTTTCGTTATTTTGATTTTGTTTTACTGCGTGTTCAAGAATTTCCCCGCTTCTATCTGCAGATAACCATTTTATTATTGGCACCGCTCGAATTACTTTTCTAGCGTTTTCATATATACGAGAATGCTTGGGTAACGTTAAATCTAGTATGTCTTTTTCTTCCTCTAGCTTGTCGGTAAGCTCTAGCCAGTGCCTGTTACTCGCAAGCATTTCTGCCATAAGAAACCGCATATCTTCAATTTCTGGCTGTAGCGCTAGTACTTTCTCTGCTTCTTGCTCTTCTTTACTGAGTATTTTTTGTTCTCTTGTTTTTTCTGTATCCATAAAAACTCCTATAATTCAACTATCCTTATTTCCTTACAAATCTATTTATATTATATATAATAATTAAGGTAAATTTACTCTAGTGTAACATATTGATTTAATTATTTGTAATAATTTTTTAATGTTAAAGTAATTTTATGCTGTTAAAGGCTTCTAGTGCCGGGGGAAGGGTAGAAGGGCTGAGACTTGTAGATAAATTAAACTAATCAGGACTGTGATAAAAAAATCTCTAATATTTCTTAACTAATCTCTTTACCTACTAATTCTGGACTTAAAAATCCCTTCCCAATACTGCAAGTTTTATGCAGTAGACCTCTTGCATAACCTAAAGATAATTGAAGAATTTTTAGGAGAAACGAAGTCGAGTACCGCAGCGTACATAGACGTACGTGAGGAACAGAGAGGAGTTTCGACGACAAAATTACCAATTAGATTAGGTTATGCAAGAGGTCTAATTTTTGAAAGACGAGTAGTATATCCCAGCGCTACATCACTGCGAATAGGTCTCAACATAAGCGTCATTGCCAGGAGGCGATCAGCCGTATAGCTTAGGCTATTATGATACATACATGATAGTATGTGGGAAGCATAGTTAGTTATACATACTTGAAGATAAATACCCTGTACGCACCTTAATGGACTATACTATACGTGCGCAATCCAGGAAAATTTCTTGCAATCAAACTAATATTTTTTGGATTGCCGCGCTCGCTAACGCAAAGCCCCGCAATGACGAGGGTGACCTTTAATTAAATTGTTGAATATTTAAGACAGCAAAAATATAGAAATTATTATCTGATATATAGAAGGGTACTACTTGAATTTTGATATGTTAATTGCGAAAAGAATGAGCATGTAATTTTTCTTGCTCGAATAGCCTATCGGAAAGTCTATGGAAGTCATTAGCCGATACTGCCCCACAAGTTAGGCGGTAAATTTTAACGATCACATCATGCTTTGGTATAACGTCTGCATGAATATATTTATGGACTAAGCTGCTATTTTTACCGATCTTTTTAGCAAATACATGAATTTGCATTTTTTGCAATTCCAGCCACTTTTCTAATCTCATCTACGACAATCTTTGAAGTTGTATTAGGTTGTGTTGAAAAGAAATTTAACGTAACCATAATATAAGTTCCAACAAAATTTAAGAAGTCTAAGAAAACGATTGGAGCCTTATCAAATCTAGAGAATATTCGTCTAAAATGTTTGATTTTACCAAAGAAACATTCAATTAGATGTCGTTCTTTATAGATATGTTGATCATACTCACGCTGTACTTTGCGATTAGATTTAGGTGGAATAACAACCTGACACCCTACTTACTTGCTAAGCTTTTTACAAAAGCATCACTATCATACCCCTTATCTGCTATAACAGCTGTATCTTGTACATCTTTAGTAAGATTTTCAGCCTGGGTAATATCGTTTCTCTGACCAGCGGTTAGTATAAACTGCAATGGATTACCAAGAGCATCTACCTTAACATGGATTTTTGAGTATGGCAAGTAGAATCCCAAAAAGCTGATAGGGAATATGGCGGGAGTGACGGGACTCGAACCCGCGACCTTCTGCGTGACAGGCAGACGCTCTAACCAGCTGAGCTACACCCCCAAAAATTGTTAAGCTAATTAAACCTTAAAAAGAAACAATGCCTACAACAAGGGACGGAATATAGGAGGAAATATATATAAAGTTAATTCCCGTGTCAAGGTTCATAAGTGTCTATTGGAAGAAAATAATTTATGAATATAATGGGCTGAAGAAACTAGACAGGAAAAAAGGTAAATTTGTTTCCTAATTAAGATAAAATAAAATGGAATTAAAATGAAGAAAGAAAATGACCAAAAATAAGGGCAAAGTTTTCAGTAGTGAAGAGAAAACAAAAATAGTATTAGAATTATTACGAGATGAAAGTCCATATAAATGGTTCTTTTAAAGGGTCATAATTTTTTTCAATTTCTTGTATAAGTTGCAGTAGGTCTCTTATATACAGCTAATACCTTTACTTGGACAGTCATCTATGGCAGTATATTGATATAAATTATTAGCAATTTTACATACAGCCATTTGTACTCTTACGCCTGGCACCTTAGCACTATAACGTTTCACTTGCTTACGGTAATAGCGTTTTAAGTTTAACAACCCAACATTATGTTTTTTTAATACATTATGGGAGTGTTGCGAGAGTATTAGAACGCGAGTTTAGGATAAGGAGAGTTTAGAGAAGTAATAAGAAAGGGTTTTGCAAATCAAAGATGTTGAGTTATAAGAAATTTTTTAAAGAAAATCAAGATAACTCAACATGAAGAAATGTATCACAACAGTATATTATTTAATAGATAATTTTTGTAAAATTTATCAAGAATGGGAAGGTAAGAAGTTGATTGCTTCTGATAGGAAGCGCCAAAGACAAGGAAGTTTAGACCTTTGTGAATTATTAACTATAGAGTTTGTTGTAAAACCAAAGATATGATAAATTAACAGATAATAAGCGATGAATATTAAATTATGGCAAGAGCAAAATATCCTACAGATCTAAAAGAAAGAGCATGGAGTTTAATACAAGAATTATTTATCCCATCATGCAAAGAAGGAGGTAGACCCCCTAAATATAGTAAGAAAGACATAATAGACCTCTTGCATAACCTAATCTAATTGGTAATTTTGTCGTCGAAACTCCTCTCTGTTCCTCACGTACGTCTATGTACGCTGCGGTACTCGACTTCGTTTCTCCTAAAAATTCTTCAATTATCTTTAGGTTATGCAAGAGGTCTATTTAATTATTAACAATAAAGGAGAGATAATGGCAGTTAAAATTACTAAAGGAAATAGAAGTGATATCTCTACTGTTTTGTCTATAACTCAAGGGTTAGAAGGTAAATTATTTGGTGATAAGGCTTATATCTCAGTACATGACATAAAGGTTAACAAGGAAAAAAACAGTGGATAACGCATGATCAAAGTCCTATAACTTAAGTTGTCTAAGACTTAAGGAGAAGGAGAATGACTTCAGCGTTATCACAACTATTAGGAAACTATTTTTTTAAGAGTTTTGCAAGTATAAAATTAATCGAGCAGATAATAACAGGATTGTTCTATGTCAGAGATGTCAATCTTACTCAACTAGCTTTGGTAGTTCAAGGAGCTGGCAATGATAATTCTCGATATCGCAAACTACAAAGATTTTTTTCTGGCTTTAGTTTTTGTTATACTGCACTGGCTAAATTATTAGTAGCATTTGCCAAAATTGAATCAGAAAAATGGTTGTTGGCTTTGGATCGTACTAACTGGAAATTTGGCAAGCTTGATATCAATATTTTAGTATTATCAATCTGCCATAATGGCATAGCTATACCAATCATGTGGGACATGTTACCAAAAACTGGCGTTTCAAATAGTGGTGAACGTCAGAAATTAATAGGTAGATTTTTGCAAGTATTTGGAGTAGAAAAAATATCAGCATTGCTTGGAGATCGTGAATTTATCGGTGATGACTGGTTGAAATTTCTAGCAGATCGTAATATTCCATTTTATATAAGAATTAAGCAAAATTTAACTATTGGTAGATCAGAAAACGAATTAGTGACAGCAAATCCATTAGTAAAGAAGTTACAGAATAATGAATATAAAGTACTCAGAGGTAAGAGATATTTAGGTAAGAACTATAAAGGACCTAAAGTTTCTGTGGCTGCTTTGCGTAACGGAGAAGGAGAATTAGTAATTATAGCAACCAATGACAACCCCTATCAGGCCTTGGATATTTACAAAAAACGCTGGGAAATTGAAAATCTTTTTGCATGCCTTAAGACGCGTGGCTTCAACTTTGAAAATACCCATTTAGTACATTTGGATAGAATAAACAAATTATTAGGGATATTAGCTATAACTTTTACCTTTGCTTATACTGTGGGCTTATGGCGGCATTCTATCTGGCCTATAAAATTGAAAACTCACGGCAGAAAGGCTATGTCACCTTTTAGGTATGGACTTGATTACTTACGAAGAATATATTTAAACCAAGGGCAAATGTACAAGGAACTATCCAGCATTATTGATATATTTATCAAGCCTCTAATCCCCAAATTACCAACAATTATATCATGTTAACCTTTATGTCATGTACTGAGGGCTTATATATCAAAGGAGATATTTAACAAACTTTTTGCTAAAAGCTTACGTTTATTTACCAGTATTCGCAAAGATATGACAAAACATTTACTTGGAATAGAAGATAAAGTACTGTTAAAGAAAAGAGCTCTAATTGAGTCAGTATTTAATGTACTCAAAAATTGCATGAATCTAGAGCATGCAAGAAATAGATCACCTGTTAATTTTCTAATCCATATTTTGGCTTGTGTGGTAGGATATGCTATTAAAAAACTTAGCTTGAAATTAGTTACTTCTGCTAATCCTCCTTTGTTCTTATCCTAAACTTGCATTATTAACGATAGAAGTTGCTTAGAAGTCTTACTTAAAGCTTTACCAGTATTATTTTTCAGATCATGCCATTCTGGAGGAACAAAATTACCGACGAAATTATAGAAGATAGTATCGTTGTTACCATAAGTAGAAATTTGAGGGACAAAAGGAAGGGTGACTAATTGCTGCATAATCTCTCCTTCTGAACATCAGATCCAGAAAGGGTTTTAGAGCAATTATAGTACCTATAACTTAATGGTAAACCAGCATATAGGCAGTATATGGAATTTTTGCTAAAATTAGGAAACGCTCAAAAGCTGAGAGATATGTGGTCGGGGCAGAGAGATTTGAACTCCCGACCCTCTGGTCCCAAACCAGAATCGCAGCAGATAAATCAGCACCTTACAACCCGCTTATCACTAAGCTTTTTTAAATTTGATGATTTTACCAAACAATCCATATGCTGTGTATATGCTGCTAATAGTTTAAAAAAACATAATTTTAATTGCTTTAAACCCCTTATCAGATCTGGTTTCCAGCTAGGGGGTTTATGCTAAGATTATGCAGCTCACCTTCCAATACCCCTGTTGCTACTTGTGACAATAATAGCATTTTCTATAATTTTGTCGGCAATTTTGTGCCACCTGAGTGGCGTGATCTTAAAGGTAGTGGTAACAAAGCTTTAAGTAAAACGGCTAAGCAATTATTGTCGCTAGTAGTTTTTCGCTTGCAGGTTTGTTATAATAGCGGTAATAATCTGGAAGATAATGAATTACAGGAATCGTACCATTTTTTTGAACAATCATTAGGGGTTTGTCAAAGGCGTATTAGGCAATGTATGCTTGAGTTGCAAGAAGGAGGTTTTATTCATTTGTATAATGCAACTATAGTTAAGCAACATGTTAAATGTCGTAACACCCCATGTATTAAATTAGCAAAAAATTTTCAGCCTTACCCGAAAAAATTTTCGCATGAAGCTGAAAAAAATTTCGGGTCAACCCGAAAAAAATTTCAGCCACACAATATTATAGATATTAATAATAAATCTAATATATCTAGATCTAGCGAATCTGAGGTTTTAAAAAATGTTCATGAAGAAAATGAGCCAGTCCAGTCACAAGAGCAAATAGAACAGCACCAAGAACCAGCAGAACCGCCACTAGCATCATCCTGTGAGGAATCACAAGGAACTCTTCTTCCTAGCGAGGGGCAAGGGTTAGCAGAAAAGAGGATTAGCAACATTGAGGATCTGACTAAAAAGGCTTACGCAGCTGAAACAACGTTAGCTGCTAGCCTTACATCTGTGATAGAGAAAATGCCTAATCCCAATGGCAATGATTCAGTAATCTCCCCATCTCTTAACGCTTCAGTGCCTTTGAACAATAAGGGCTGGTTCAAAAGAAAAAGATTAGCAGATTTTTATCCATTAACTGAGGAAGATGCGGATTTACTGCAGTTAAGGTCAAATCGTGAATTCAACTTGAATTTTATCAACAAGTTGCTCTTAAAATTAGCAGATCAGTATCCTAATCATCAGTTTGGTAATAAAAAAGTGCTGCTGAACTATATGACTAAAGCCTTAGTGCATGAATTTCGAGAAAGTAGCAAGGTTAATAACAACAATTTTCAGTTCAAATCTAACGATCCAGAAAAACTAAAAGAGCAATATTTGGAAAAGATAGAACGCAGCCTCGATACTAGCAAGCAAGCACAATTAAAACGCCATGTTCGACTTTTTTTTAGCAGGTAACTAATTTTTCGAGTTGTGTTGGCACAAGTTTTAAAGACTTTGTCAAAAATGTAGCAATAGTATGAGCAAGTAATTTTCTAGCGATGCGAGATTGTAGATGCCAGTAACTCTTAACTCTGATAGCATTAATAGCAAAACGTTCTGTAAGCTGACCAATAACAGTTTCAATTAAACGACGAGTAGCAGTAATCCATTTAAGGAAATTCTTGGATCTATTATCCTTCATATTCTTTTTTAAAGGTGTTTGTAAATCAATGTTTTTGGTGGCCAACTCATCTTTTAAATCCTGACCAAGATAGCCTTTATCGCCCAGTACCATGCCACTAATATTAGGAGACATTACTTGCAGAGCTTCACGTTCAGACCCATTAGCAGGAGTTATCATGAATCCAGCTATTCGACCTTCTTCATTAATTAATACGTGTCCTAGAAAACCGTAATAATAGCTATCTTTCGAAGCGCAGTACCCATAGTCAGCGTATTCCTTAAAACATCGCCCTCTCGTTGCTCGGGCCAAATTTATTACAGGAATCGGTACCCCATCTATCATATGCAGATCTGATTTGCTTGCACTCTTAAACAAGTCGGCAAGCAGCATGTTCTTAATAGATAAAAGACCGCTACATTGCTTCACATAAGACGGTCTACTCTTTAGATTGGGAAACCATTCTTGAAAATGACGTTTAAAATATTCCCATATCTGCTTGTCTTGGTGCAAACCGATAAATTCTCCCACCACTTCCATTGTTAATGCTTCCACGTCACTTAAGCAAGGTGGAAATCCTGCTTTCCTTACTTTGATATTTTTGGTTATTATAGTCATTTTTTCTTCTATGAAACAATACACAGTAATGATAAACTCTTCTAGGGTCATAGCTTCTTTCTCGATAATTGAACTATGACCTTATTAGGCTATCCTATTCTTTTGTCAATCTTAAAAAAAAGTCGAACATGGCGTAATTAAAGCGGAAAATTGCGGGAGTATTTGAAGCTAATACGGCTTATGAGTTATTGAATTCTTGTGAATTTAAAGGAGAAGAGCAAGATCAGTATCAGCTGCAGTTACTGAAGGATATCAGCCTGTCAGAACATATCAAAACTAAGGTATTAGAGCAAGTACAAGCGGTTTATGGTAATAAAATTAAACAACTACAAATATTACCCTTTAAGCCAGTGACAGCCGCCAAACAAGAGATTAAAGATATTAATGATTTGTCAGGACTGAATAAGCTAGATCCAGCTTCAGTATGGTATAAGGTCAGGCGATCTTTACTTGAAGAACATGGTCAATGTGTAGATAGTAATACCTTCAGTAAATTAGCAGTGGTAGAAGAAGATAAGGTTACCAGCCAAGTAATTCTTAAACCCAATACGCCCTTTATTGAGTATTTAGTAAGACAGCGTCATATGGGAGATTTAAGATTGGCTTTTCAAGCCCAAAATTTTACTTTTAAGCTGGAGCAAGCAGATAAGGAGAGCAAATTAATGGAACTGTAACAGGTTGGATAAATATGTTTATTCCTACAAATTTAGTAATTTGTAATAATTACTTCATAAGAGGTTTTCCGTTTTTCTGGAATAGAATATTTTATATCTACCGTACGGAGATTAAAGCCTTGATAGAGATCTCTGATAAAAGCTGTGTCACTATTAGAGATCATGAGTTGAACCCCTTTGCTATCTAGTTCTTTAGCAAAATCTCGTAATCTTATTTGCTCATTTTCATCGAAAGGTAATGTGGTATAAAATGTTTCACCTGATTGATGGTAAGGTGGATCTAAATATACAAAATCGTTCTTTGTAGGTTCAATGAAGGAAAAATCTATAGCGTAAATGTAGGTGTTGTGTAAAAAACTGCTACATTGACGTAGTCTGTTATCCAGATCAGAATTAGCATGAATTTTGCTCGAAAAAGATACCGCCAGTTTACCATCTTTCTTTACACGGTAAATACCTTTGAAGGCATATCTATTAAGATATATGAACCTTGCAGTAATGCTAAGTGGATTATTAACATTATTATCCCTAACCTGATAGTAATAGTCTTTTGAGTGATTTGCTTGATGGGATTCTAATAATTTACTCACTTCAGCTGGATCTTTTTTAACAGCATTGTAGCTAGTCACTAAATCAAGATTAATATCGGATAGGAAACATTTGTTGAACATGTGCTTTACTTGGAAAAATAATGCACCACCACCAAGGAACGGTTCGTAATAATTATTTAACCCTGATGGAATATGTTCAATTAGCTTATCAGTGATTTTTCTTTTTCCGCCAACCCATTGTAAAAATGGCTGCAGTTTATTAGCAGTAGGTAGCATAACTTTTACCGTATAAATGATAACAAATTATATCATAAATGCGACTGAAATGCCAGTGGTAATGCGGGATGTAGAGCTTTTTTCTGCTACTAAAGCGCAATATTATCACTGTATTTTTTTGGGGGTTTTGAGAAATCTGTCTCTAATTTGCAGCTCTTGAGAAGTTGTTGGAAAAATCTCGATATCGGCTTAAGAAATCCTCTGTACTCCTCATATTAATGGTGATATCTCTGCTGATTAGATACTTGCGCTAATATAGTATCAAGCACAGGAGGGACGTTCAAATCGAGGAATTCACACATTACCTCCTGTGCTACCACTTTTGTAACCAAAAATAGTTAGAGCCATTTTATGACAGATAATGTTAAAAATCAACAACAACAGCAAAATCAAAGTGCAGAAAAAGGCTGGATCGTTAAACTCGCTCCAATATTTGCCACATTGATACCAGCATCTAGTCAAGACCGGGATATAATCGGCGACCATGAGCATTATATCAATATTACTAAATTCAAAAGCCTAGAACTCGAATTGCAAAACACAAGAAAAAAGTTGCAAGTAGATGAACTAATTAAAATAAAGTTACTCAAAAATATTAGCAATAATATTAGTACTCCTGCTAAGGAAATTTTTAGGCAATTAGTTCAGTTTTATGAGGGAGAGCAAAATCCTGAAACAAAAAATCATTTGGCTAATATTATGGATGACGCTAAAGTTTTGCTAGATTCCTCTAATGATCTATATGAGTTTTTGCAATGTTATATAGGGCTAACTTCTGTAGCTTTAAAGGAATTTAATCCTAAAAAATTAATAGAGCAATCAATAGAAAAAGCAACACCAGCCGCATTGTATAAGGGGATAAGGTTAGTATCTAATATTCATTATGAAATGCCAGACATTGTTATTGGGGATAGCTACCGCTTGCAAGCAATATTGGATCAGCTAATTAGCAACAGTATTAAATTTACTGACGAAGGTATGGTGATAATTACTGCTAATCTATTTCCTGTGAGCAGCTTTAAAGATAACCATGATTTTGATGTTTTAGAGCAAAATCATAGAGATAGGATATTACAACTTATGGTCCACGATACTGGAATAGGCCTTCTTAAAGAAAAGCAGCAAGATATGAGTGAAGAGTTCGAAAGTTTTGATTCTGCTATGCAATATAAAGTATTAGGTTTAGGGTTAATGTGTGTGAAACAGTTGATCCACGAAATGAATGGAAAGATTGTCCTTAGCAGCATCGAGGGTAAAACCACCACTATTGAGTGTAAAATACCGGTGCAATTGCCAAACAGTACTGATGAGTTAGCCTAAAACAAGTTGCTGTAAGCCTTATAAACTTACAGCAATAAATTATTTGCTTAAATTACTTAGTGGTCTAATTTATTTATGCTATAATTTCTTATAGTTTAAAGATCTACAGTAATTCTTAAATATAATAACCAATAGTATGATCAGTCAACTTTCAGATATTAATTCAATACATCAAGATATTAGCCCTGTCGCTATTGGTAATAAGCTACCTAGAATGAGGGTTGGTACTGATGACTTTAAAACATTGTTGTTAAATAGCGATGTATTTGTTGATAAAAGTTTAATGATCAAAGAATTGCTAGAAGACAGTGGTGATGTAATTCTTATTACCCGTCCAAGGCGCTGGGGTAAGAGCTTGAATATGAATATGCTCCAAAAATTCTTTGAAATAGAGGTAGATGAAGATGGGGGGCCTTTACCGAACGAGCAGAAGTTAAATAACAAGTTATTTATTGGCGGTACAGTAGATTTAGGTTTTGATGAAACTAAAGAGCTTAAACCTTTAAAAATTGCCAGTATTGCAAATGCAATGAAACGTCAAGGACAATGCCCAGTTATTTCCATAAATTTCAAGGATGTTAAGGGTAGTAGTTACCAGGAGATAGAGAATGGAATAAGGAAGCAAATTATTAAATTATTTGCGAATCATTACTACTTAAGACGTTATCTAATGAAAGATATAGAGCTGCTAAATAATGCTCAAAAAGAAATATTAGAACGGTATTTTGCAGGCACGTTTGATCCGGAAGACCTTAAGGATAGTTTGAAATTTTTAAGTGAATTACTTTTTATGCATTTTGGTCAGAAAGTTTATATACTAATTGACGAGTATGATACACCAATTAATAGTGCATACCGTAAATTTGGCCACAAGCCTGAAGAGTTTGAACAAGTGCTTGAACTATTCCGTGGAATATTTGGTAGTGGCCTTAAAACTAATACACGTTTAGAAAAAGGAGTAATTACTGGTATATTACGGATTGCTAAAGCGAATTTATTCTCAGATTTAAACAACGTAAGTGAATATACTTTATTAGATGACGATTTTTCTAAGTTCTATGGTTTTACTCAAACAGAAGTTGATGAGTTATTAACAAAAGTACCAACTACAACTGATCCACAAAAGATTAAAGATTGGTATAATGGTTATACATTTGGCGGGGAAGTCATTTACAACCCATGGTCAATTATGCAATGTTTAGCGCATAAGGGTAAGCTTGATCATTATTGGCTAGATAGCGGTGGGACCTCACTTGTTGACAAAGCATTATTGTCAGATGAGATGCAGGAAGACTTACAAAACTTAATTACCGGTAAAAATATCACTTCAACTATTGTGAAACAAATAAGTTTTGCTGACATTAATAAACCAGTGGGATTATTAAGCTTATTACTGTTTAGTGGTTATTTAAATCCAAATGCAAAAAATCCAGAAGAAAATATTTATGAGTTATCAATACCCAATAAAGAAGTGCGGTATATATATAATGCTCGAATGTTACAATGGGTTACTGATCAGTTAAAGATTGATAGCTCTAGGTATTATTCCTTTGTGAGTTTACTGCCTGCTGCTAGGCTAGAGGAATTTAAAGAGAAACTACAAAAATGGTTGTTAAATTCCACGAGTTTTCACCAGACAGGAATTGCACGAGCTGAATTATTTTATAGTGGTTTTATGCTTGGTTTAATGAATATGTTAGGATCCGATTATATTATAGAAAGTGAGCGAGAAACAGGCAGTGGTAGGGCTGATATTATATTACTACCTAAAATAGGTAAGAATGACAACGCGATTATCATTGAGTACAAGGTCTCTAAAGTAGCAGAAGAACTAGAATTTGCAGCTAAAGCTGGTTTGCTACAAATCAATGATAAAAAATATGATACTAAAATAAAAGAACAAGTCCATGTTAAGAAGATCATCAAAATTTCTCTAGCTTTTTGTGGCAAGGAAGTTGCTATGCAATATCAGATTGATCAAATTTCTTAATTTTCTTCTGGTTTGATTATCTCAAGTTCATATTCTATATCCAGCAAACCATTTTTTAGGGATCCGATATCTAATACATGCCCATACCACTCTTTTCGCAAACTATTCCACTTAAGGCCATATTGTCTGATGTGGGTACGGGTTGACTCGTTACGCCATGTTCGACTTTTTTTTAGCAGGTAACTAATTTTTCGAGTTGTGTTGGCACAAGTTTTAAAGACTTTGTCAAAAATGTAGCAATAGTATGAGCAAGTAATTTTCTAGCGATGCGAGATTGTAGATGCCAGTAACTCTTAACTCTGATAGCATTAATAGCAAAACGTTCTGTAAGCTGACCAATAACAGTTTCAATTAAACGACGAGTAGCAGTAATCCATTTAAGGAAATTCTTGGATCTATTATCCTTCATATTCTTTTTTAAAGGTGTTTGTAAATCAATGTTTTTGGTGGCCAACTCATCTTTTAAATCCTGACCAAGATAGCCTTTATCGCCCAGTACCATGCCACTAATATTAGGAGACATTACTTGCAGAGCTTCACGTTCAGACCCATTAGCAGGAGTTATCATGAATCCAGCTATTCGACCTTCTTCATTAATTAATACGTGTCCTAGAAAACCGTAATAATAGCTATCTTTCGAAGCGCAGTACCCATAGTCAGCGTATTCCTTAAAACATCGCCCTCTCGTTGCTCGGGCCAAATTTATTACAGGAATCGGTACCCCATCTATCATATGCAGATCTGATTTGCTTGCACTCTTAAACAAGTCGGCAAGCAGCATGTTCTTAATAGATAAAAGACCGCTACATTGCTTCACATAAGACGGTCTACTCTTTAGATTGGGAAACCATTCTTGAAAATGACGTTTAAAATATTCCCATATCTGCTTGTCTTGGTGCAAACCGATAAATTCTCCCACCACTTCCATTGTTAATGCTTCCACGTCACTTAAGCAAGGTGGAAATCCTGCTTTCCTTACTTTGATATTTTTGGTTATTATAGTCATTTTTTCTTCTATGAAACAATACACAGTAATGATAAACTCTTCTAGGGTCATAGCTTCTTTCTCGATAATTGAACTATGACCTTATTAGGCTATCCTATTCTTTTGTCAATCTTAAAAAAAAGTCGAACATGGCGTACTCGTTGGGTTTAGAAGTAAATTTCAGGATAACAGCAGTGGTGGTTTTTTCCTCCTGGTCAAAAATATCTCTACCAATTTTAGTCCAGTGATTCTGAATATCAGGACATTTTGTTAGTTCGCTTTTTAAGGTAACTAATGCCCCAAATAAACTATTGGTAGGTAAGTCATCTAATTCTGCTTTGACAACTAATCCTCCTACTTGAATTAAATGACGAGTGCGCATTTTACGTTCTTTAATTTTGAATTTAACTTCTTCCATAATCAGCCTAGCTTTTTTCTGCTGGAGTTTAATTTTTTGCTGTGCAGTCTCGTGCATTTGGTTCGCTGCTATTATTTCAGTATTTTGTTCTTCGCTATTTAACATAATTTTCTCCATCAATGATTTATAGATGTTAGGATGCTCAAACTACTGAAGTCAGTCAAGTGTTAGATACACCTACCTAAAATTTTTTCTTGAACCAGCATCGCTAACTCTAAACACACACCTCTGACCATTCCATTATACTGACCCCTAAAACCTACCACGCCATAAAACCGTCAACACAAATCCTACTGTCTCTAACTGGAGACATAGAAGAAAACAACGAGTCCGAAGGTTATAGACTGCCTTCCCAAGAAGCAGGCTATACGCAATATATAAACTAAAGTTTATTGCTTTTTAAATCCTTCTTTCACTCGTAGATTAATTTTTTCCATGTTAATGTAATGCTGGATTAGAAATATTACTTAAGACTTAATAATGGCGATACAGTTTACAAGAATCGAGATAGTTAGTAGAAATAAAGGGGGGCGCGCTTGCTGCAAAGCTGCTTATAATGCTAGAACTATTATTAAAGATGAGCTTACAAATATTAAGTATGATTTTACCAAGAGAGGTGACAATGTTTATCACATAATTTTACTACCTAAACATGTAGATAGTAAATTTAAAGATCCAAAAATATTAATGAATGAGGTAGAGAAATCGGAGAAACGAAAGAACAGTCAGCTATTAAAAGATATAGTAATTGCTTTGCCTGATGATAAGGAGTTGACCCTGGAAGATAGAATAGCCATTACCCATGAAATAATTGAGGAAATGAGATGGGTAAAAAATGGTTTAGGGGTGCAGGTAGATATTCATAAACCGCACAAGGGTGAGAGGAATTGGCATGTGCATCTGCGCTGACAACTCGGAGATTTAGCAAAGATGGTAAATCTCTTGGAGAAAAAGCCGTAGATTTAAATCCACAATTTAAAAATACGAAAGGGGGAAAAGGCTTTATTATTCCCGAAGAAAAAATAATTCACGAGAAGGTTAAGGAGGTGATCGATAGATACTTCGAAAAATTAGGTTTAGAAAACCGCGTAGACGCTATAGGTACAGTAGCGCAGCAACATATTGGCCCCGTGAGAATGCGAAGCCTGATCAACAAGGTGGTAGAGGAAAATGAATTAATTAAGGATACCAATTTAAAGATTATTCAGGAAGCTAATGGCTTATTGGATCACATTACCAAGTATCAAGCTATTTTTAGTCAAAAAGACGTACAGCAAGCTATCCAGAAGGTAGAAGATGAGACAATACAAGAGCAAGTAATAGCACAAGTAATGAATTCCCCAAGGTTAGTAAAATTATACCACCAAGATGGCAAGGCAACAAATTATTATACTACTACAGAAGTTCGAGCAGAAGAATTACGCTTGCTGCGGGTAGCCGTAATGCGCCCCGAAAACTAGAGCAGTGATAGAGAGACTATTTTATGTTAAAATAAATATAAAATAGGAGCAGTCGAAAATGAGTAATACCATTTCCCTATTATAAATAGATATATGAACAATTACATATAGATTTTATAGTTTCTATTGAAATAGATTGAATAAATTCAATTACAGCATCTTCAAGTTTAGTTAAACAATCGTAAACTTTATTTTTTAATACCGAATCTTTTAAATGTTGCCACAACCTCTCTACAGGATTTAACTCTGGACTATATGGTGGTAAGTACATAATCTCAATATTAGCTGGTATTGTAAGACCTTTATGCCATCCAGCTCCATCCATCACTAGTATAACTTTTGTAGTTATATGTTTCGCAAATTCATTAAGAAAAACTTGCATACAGGCCTTATCAACATTCGGAATAATTAAACTAAAAGAGTCTCCATCTCTATGATTTGTAGCAGAATAAAGATAAAATGATTTAAATCCCAGCTTTGTAGGAACTGGAGTCCTACTGCCTTTTTCAAACCATCCTAAACCATGTTTTGTATTGGTCCCAAACCTAGTCTCATCAAAAAAATAAATAGGTACCATAGGATTATCTTGGTGTACTTGTTGTAGATTTTTTTTTGAATTCTTCTTGAGAAGATGTGTCAGCTTTGTAATGCCTCTTTCTACCAGTAATATGCCTAAACCCAAGTGCCCCTAGCATTCTATGTATACTAGATTTTTCTATATCTATATCAAATTTTTCTTTTATCACTATCTTTAATTTCTTAATCGTAATACTACTGTCTCTCTTTATCAAAGTTTTAATCTCATCTTTTTGAGCAGTATTTAATTTTGATCTAGAAGGCTTTGCTATGTTCTTGAGACCATCAATGCCTTGATCTCGAAATAGAGCAACCCATCTATGTAGCGAAGATCTGTTGATATCATAAACTTCCGCTACTTTCTTAATACCATGCTTACTCGATGCTAGTATGGCTTTTAATCTTGTTACTACAACACCATTCTTCCCTCCGTTATTCAAAGCTTCCCTTGCTTTTAATACTAATTCGTCATTTATCATTTTTGATACTTTAGGCATTTCCTTGTTACTTCCTATTATTTCATTATTACCTAGCTTTATATCATAAATTACTCATTCTATCAATCTAATATCTCTGCTTATAATGGGGAAATGGTATAAGCCAAAAAGTTACAGTAAAGAATTTAAGTTTAAAGTATCGCTAGAGATGATCCGAGGAGATTTGAGTATTGCTGAAATAATCTCAAAATATCAAGTTCCAAGGTCGGTAATGACAAGGTGGAAGAAACAATTTTTGGAAAATGGTGCTGATATTTTTAAGTTTAGCTATGAAAACGGTAATTCCTCTAGTTCTACAAGCGAAATAGAGAAACTGCATGCAACTATTGGCAAATTGAAGGTAGAAAACGATTTTTTGCAGCTCGTATCTGCCAAGTTGAAACTATAAAGAGGAAAGTGATGGTAGATAAGGATTATAAAGATTTAAGTGTTCGTCGGCAAAGTCAGCTATTGAATCTGAACCGCTCCAGCCTATATTACAAGGATTCGGAGAAGGATCAAGATAATTATTTAAGTAATAGAATAGTTGAGATCTATAGTAATTATCCGATATATGGTTACCGGCGAATAACGGCGATACTTAGGAGAGAAGTGGTAATTGTTAACAGCAAAAAAGTCAGGAGGTTGATGAAACTAATGAATTTGCAAGCAATTTACCCTTCGATTAATACAAGTAAAAGAAACCTAAAAGAAGCTATTTATCCATATTTGCTATCAGGGTTAGAGGTTATAAAGCCAAATCAGGTATGGCAGGTGGATATCACTTATTTAAGGGTACAAAGTGGTTTTATGTATTTGGTTGCATTAATCGATGTTTATACTAGATTAGTAGTAGGATATCGTTTATCAAATAGTTTAAATACAGAGAGCTGTTTGCTAGCGTTAGAAGATGCTATAGCTAAATATGGGAAGCCGTCGATAATTAATAGTGATCAAGGTAGCCAGTTTACCAGCGAGGATTGGATTAATGAATTGAGGAGATGCGTCATAAGCATCAGCATGACGGGCAAAGGCAGGTGTAACGATAATGCCCATATTGAGCGTTTATGGCGATCGTTTAAGTATGAGGGGTCGTATTTATACCGGTGTACTTCAGTTTTAGAGTTGAAAAATAATATCCCGAAATGGTTGAATTGGTATAACAATCAAAGGCCCCATCAGGCTTTGGAGTACAAAACGCCGTTTGAGATATATAGTGGATTTATGGATAAGTCTTGCGACTTACCCACAATTCCACTATTACCACAACAGCTACAAAATTATAAAAATAATATTTTTGTAGATAGTTTATGAAAATAATAGTCTCTCTATTTAAAGCTTTTTTGGTCTAAACATAGGGGCGCAGTTCAAGTTACAGTAAAGAATTTAAGTTTAAAGTATCGCTAGAGATGATCCGAGGAGATTTGAGTATTGCTGAAATAATCTCAAAATATCAAGTTCCAAGGTCGGTAATGACAAGGTGGAAGAAACAATTTTTGGAAAATGGTGCTGATATTTTTAAGTTTAGCTATGAAAACGGTAATTCCTCTAGTTCTACAAGCGAAATAGAGAAACTGCATGCAACTATTGGCAAATTGAAGGTAGAAAACGATTTTTTGCAGCTCGTATCTGCCAAGTTGAAACTATAAAGAGGAAAGTGATGGTAGATAAGGATTATAAAGATTTAAGTGTTCGTCGGCAAAGTCAGCTATTGAATCTGAACCGCTCCAGCCTATATTACAAGGATTCGGAGAAGGATCAAGATAATTATTTAAGTAATAGAATAGTTGAGATCTATAGTAATTATCCGATATATGGTTACCGGCGAATAACGGCGATACTTAGGAGAGAAGTGGTAATTGTTAACAGCAAAAAAGTCAGGAGGTTGATGAAACTAATGAATTTGCAAGCAATTTACCCTTCGATTAATACAAGTAAAAGAAACCTAAAAGAAGCTATTTATCCATATTTGCTATCAGGGTTAGAGGTTATAAAGCCAAATCAGGTATGGCAGGTGGATATCACTTATTTAAGGGTACAAAGTGGTTTTATGTATTTGGTTGCATTAATCGATGTTTATACTAGATTAGTAGTAGGATATCGTTTATCAAATAGTTTAAATACAGAGAGCTGTTTGCTAGCGTTAGAAGATGCTATAGCTAAATATGGGAAGCCGTCGATAATTAATAGTGATCAAGGTAGCCAGTTTACCAGCGAGGATTGGATTAATGAATTGAGGAGATGCGTCATAAGCATCAGCATGACGGGCAAAGGCAGGTGTAACGATAATGCCCATATTGAGCGTTTATGGCGATCGTTTAAGTATGAGGGGTCGTATTTATACCGGTGTACTTCAGTTTTAGAGTTGAAAAATAATATCCCGAAATGGTTGAATTGGTATAACAATCAAAGGCCCCATCAGGCTTTGGAGTACAAAACGCCGTTTGAGATATATAGTGGATTTATGGATAAGTCTTGCGACTTACCCACAATTCCACTATTACCACAACAGCTACAAAATTATAAAAATAATATTTTTGTAGATAGTTTATGAAAATAATAGTCTCTCTATTTAAAGCTTTTTTGGTCTAAACATAGGGGCGCAGTTCAAGCTGACAAGGTAAACCAGCGTACTCACTATGATAATATCTATGCTTTTAAAAAAGATATAGAAAATCTAACGAATGTTAGCGAACTGCAAAGAGAAGCCCTAAAAACTATATTAGTCACTGATAAAGGAGTCAGAATTTTACGAGGCAGAGCCGGTACCGGTAAATCGCATGTTTTAGGCATAGCTTATAGACTTGCAACTAGCCGCCGGCAAAATGCGATAGGTCTAGCACCGACTCATAAAGCAGTAACAGAGCTCAAAGACAAAGGTTATGAACAATGCCATACAGTTAAAGGGTTTTTATTTAAACTATATAATAGCCGCATAAATCTGCCCCGCAATAGCCTACTCGTAGTAGACGAAGCGGGAATGGTCGGAACCTCAGATTATTTAGAATTATTTAAAGTGGCTAGAAAATATAACTGCAGGGTGATACTGGCCGGTGATGAACGACAATTAACCTCAATTGAACGTAGCGGCATGTTTGAGGTATTCGCGGGTAAGTTTGGTTCATATGTTTTAAGTGACATTAGAAGACAAAGCCAAGCGTGGGGTCGGCAAATGGCAATGTGCTTTGCTGAAGGGGATATTATAGGAGCCGTGCAATTACTAGCCAAAAATCAAGGCCTAAAGTTTAATGGGATATTACAGCAATCTATCGATAGGCTAGTTAATGATTGGAGTAATAGTCAATTTCCGGTAGAAGAGCGGTTAATAATCACCGTGGGTAACAAGGAAGTAGCCGCGCTAAATCTAGAGATACGGAAATTATTAAAGGAGCAAAATATACTGACAGGGAAGGAATATAGAAGAACGACCTTGGATAAGCAATTAAATAAAGAAATATCGGAAGATTATATGAAAGGTGATCGTATTATCTTTAAAACCAGTAATAAAGAGTTACAAACAAAAAATGGTGAGTTTGCTAGTCTGATTGAAGTAAGCCAAAATAAATTTATTGCCAAAACAGATAAGGGTCAGACAATAATATTTAACCCCCAAGAAATCAATTTCAAACACGGCTATGCCAGTACTGTCTATAAAGCCCAAGGCACATCTATCAAAGACGTTTATGTTTTGCATAATTTAGCAGGCAATAGCAGAAGCTCTTATGTTGAAATGACTAGATATATCGAGCAAGTAGGGCTTTATGCCAATATGGATGCTACCAAGGGGGCGGCAAGTTTAATATCGCAGCTGAGCAGAATAAATGATAAATCTGCTAGTATCAGTTTTTGTACTCAAGAAGATTTAATACCAGAGAAAAATAATAAACAGCAAGGCTTTCTAGAGAAAGCAAGTAATTGGGTGAAGTCTGTCTCTATCAATATTGGCGATAGATTGCACTTAAAGCCACAATATTACCGAATTAAAGATAACATAGAACCTACCGCCAAAGTAGAAGAAGTGTTAGAACAAACTATAAACGTCATTGCGAGTGAGCCGCAGGCGAGCGTGGCAATCCAGGAAAATAATTTACAAGATGGATTGCTTTGTGGGCCTGCCGGCCTTCCGCGCAATGACGGTGGCGCAGTTATAGATTTAACTACAGAACCTCTTGCCAATGACAATGATAAAATTAACGAGAACTACCAACACCAACTGGAGATAACTAATAAAATAGCCGTAGGACAGCAAGAAGTAGCAAAGATTAAGAATGAGCTGAAAGCTAATAGTCTCTATAGCCGTGCCAATCTTCCTACTCCTCCCCCCACTTATACTTCCTCTACCAACAAGAAATATCTTAATGAGCTAAACCGTAAGCAAGAAATGACTGATTTAAAGCAGCAACTATCCTATCGAGCAGAAAGAGTAGCATATTCCCTTCTTGGTTCGCCAAATAGATATTTATCTAATAATCATACGCTGCGTTGGGGAGAGCATGGCAAAATCGTGATGAAGATTACTGGTAGCAAAGCAGGTATTTGGCATGATTTTAGTAATGATACAGGAGGAGATTTATTTACCCTAGTACAACGAGAAAAAAACTGTGACTTTGTTAAAGCTAAAGAATACTTACAAGATATGGTGGGAATGTCTAATTACTATCAAAATAAAGTAACTTGGTTAAGAGATCTTGATGCAGATAGATTTTATTCTCAAGCAAAGACACAGGAACAAAAAGAAAAATATGTTGAGCTGGCTAAGATTCAACGTGCTAATTCACTATATGATAAATCAGATTCTTTAAAATATTCTATGCCAAATAATATAGCAAGAAAATATTTAATAGAACATCGTGGGATTGAAACAGTACTAACAAAATATCAGCTAAGTAATGACCTAAGCACCAGTGTTATGTGGAATAGTACAAGTAAGGGATATTATCCAGCTCTAATTGCTTTTGCTCGAAATACCGAAGGTAAAATTACTGGTGGACAGACAATATATTTAAATAAAGAAACAGCTACTAACGCTGATATTGCAGTTAATAAATGCTCTTTTGGTAAAATTAGCGGTTCTTTTGTAGAGATTCAACAAGGTGATGAACAAAAAAACAATATCACGATCATAGCAGAAGGAGTAGAAACCGCGCTTAGCTTGCAAGAAGCTGGTATTAAAGGTAAAATCCTCTGCTCTCTTGTAGTCAGTAACATCAAGAACTATAAGCCTGGGGGCAATGAACGTATCATAATTGCTGCAGATAATGATGGCCAAGAAGCGCCATCGTTAAAAGCTATACATAATGCAAAAGAAACACTAGAACGTCAGGGAACAATAGTTGCAATAGTAATGCCACAAAACAAAGGTGACTTTAATGATGTACTAAAAACTCAAGGAGTAGAATCTATCCGAAACCTACTAACACCAGAGATTGAGAAATTAGCACTTGGTCATAAAAATAATCAGATAAAATCTATTGAGCTAGAATTATCCAAGGTAGCAACTGCTAATAATGCTCAGACGCTACAAAACTTCCAAAACGTGATAAAATCATTAGAAAGATTTACTACACTCGATAACATTACTACCGCTCTACAAATATATAAAGAACAAGGCATAGCAGACTTCATCACTTATAGCCATAAAATTTGCTCTACAGCAATTGAGCAAAAAATAATAACAGATTTACAAACCATGAAAAACAAATTTGATCCAAATTATAACTTAGGTGGCACCAGATTTTGTGATATAGTCATACACGACTTCAAAGGCAAAAACTATGCTGTACCAGAAGATTATCTTAGAGCCATAGGCAAAGATAAGCAAGTAATGCAATATATTAATCCAGAATCACCGGTAGGCCAAGAAATCAAACATGAGATGCAGAATGTAGCAGATATGCAGAAAAATTGCAGGATAGCAGTGAAATCAGTTTAAAGTTGCCCCCAAGCATATATGTGTGTAACTTTTTAACCCATTACCAAATAAAATAGTAACAGTACATGTTAATTATCTTTAATATTAGCTAATTTGTGATACAATTAGTTAACTTTTTCAATAGGTACAAGTAGTAGATACTAAAAGTGCTAGTAAATTCCAATGTCAATCAGATGGTAATTTTATAGTGTCGGTCAGATCAAATTTTGATTTCTATTACAAAGCAACATCAGGGCAGTTTAAAAGTCTGCCTAAAACCCTAATAGATAAGGGGAAAGTAACCAAATCTTAAAGAGGGATTTTTTCCTGATGCCAATGCTGGTTTCAAGCTGACTTTTAAATTGTCCTGAAGGAACATGATGATTAAATCTTGTGCCTTAATTTTTCAGTTTATTAGTAGTAATTCTGAATAAGAAAAAGTATTCTTATTTCAGCCTAAGTTTTTTGATAATATGAGGTTTATATGCCAAATTCGGAAGAAAGATATGCCCCACTATTTGCTGAGTTTTATGGATTAATAGGCGAAAGAATAGATAGTATTAAAGAAAGCTGGAAGTATCAATATCCTGAACTAAAAGGCATATTTACCAATATTCAAGCAGCCATTAGCACTTATCAAGGATCAGAAAAACTCGATATTTTTTTACCAGAAAATATTCAAGGTCGAGATAAGACCTTAAAAGAAGATCTCATAAAAGATTTACAGTATATTTCTAAGGGATATAAACATATTTATGAACAAGCTCAAACTAAAAATAAGGAAGAACAGCAAGAATTTCAACAAGAGCGTGATAATTATTTTACAAAAGAACTATTAGAGGATATTGAGAGACAGCAAGAATCTATGGAAAAGTTATTCAAGCTTTTTCAAGATAATAAGCAAGAGTATAATAAACAATTACAGGTTTTGATAGATGAAGATTTTGAAAAGCAAAAACCTATAGAAATATTAGCAAAAATATTATCCACCCTACCTGAAGATAGTGAAGAATATAAAAAACAATTGCACAATTTTGTAGATATAGCGTTTAAATTGCAAGAGACTGAACGCAAACTATATCAGTTGCCCATGGATATTAAAAAGTATGAACAACAATTAGAGACTTTTGAAGGCACAGAATCGCAATTGCAAGAAACGCAATTAAAATTAGAGCAGCTTTCTGAAGAGTACAAAAAACTATCCCAGGATTTTGTAAAGCTAAAACATGAACAAATTAATGTAGTGCAGCAAGAAGGTTCTGGTAAGCGCCAGCTTCAAAGAGAATATGAATATGGGATGAAATTTCTTTTCAATAGCCAGCTTCAGAATGAAGCAATCCAGATGCAGCATAATACACAAAATTTTTCATTATATAAATGGAATTTTTTTATTAAACAAAGAGATGAACTAGCTAAAAATTATATTACGTGGCTTGAGAAAATAGAGAAACAAACTACGCGTATAGTTAGTGCAACACCAAAGAAAAACAAAAGTTATGTTGAAAGTAGAAAATTGGTGAGAAAAGAGATAGTATGGGCAAATGAGATAGGACTAGTAGATCCTGAGATGCTTGCTATTTTTGAAGAATATAATGATAGGCCCCAAGAACAAAATATGAAAAAGCTCTTTAATATAGCTAGGGCCCGTTATCCTTACCCTAACAATATTTAACGCCATGTTCGACTTTTTTTTAAGATTGACAAAAGAATAGGATAGCCTAATAAGGTCATAGTTCAATTATCGAGAAAGAAGCTATGACCCTAGAAGAGTTTATCATTACTGTGTATTGTTTCATAGAAGAAAAAATGACTATAATAACCAAAAATATCAAAGTAAGGAAAGCAGGATTTCCACCTTGCTTAAGTGACGTGGAAGCATTAACAATGGAAGTGGTGGGAGAATTTATCGGTTTGCACCAAGACAAGCAGATATGGGAATATTTTAAACGTCATTTTCAAGAATGGTTTCCCAATCTAAAGAGTAGACCGTCTTATGTGAAGCAATGTAGCGGTCTTTTATCTATTAAGAACATGCTGCTTGCCGACTTGTTTAAGAGTGCAAGCAAATCAGATCTGCATATGATAGATGGGGTACCGATTCCTGTAATAAATTTGGCCCGAGCAACGAGAGGGCGATGTTTTAAGGAATACGCTGACTATGGGTACTGCGCTTCGAAAGATAGCTATTATTACGGTTTTCTAGGACACGTATTAATTAATGAAGAAGGTCGAATAGCTGGATTCATGATAACTCCTGCTAATGGGTCTGAACGTGAAGCTCTGCAAGTAATGTCTCCTAATATTAGTGGCATGGTACTGGGCGATAAAGGCTATCTTGGTCAGGATTTAAAAGATGAGTTGGCCACCAAAAACATTGATTTACAAACACCTTTAAAAAAGAATATGAAGGATAATAGATCCAAGAATTTCCTTAAATGGATTACTGCTACTCGTCGTTTAATTGAAACTGTTATTGGTCAGCTTACAGAACGTTTTGCTATTAATGCTATCAGAGTTAAGAGTTACTGGCATCTACAATCTCGCATCGCTAGAAAATTACTTGCTCATACTATTGCTACATTTTTGACAAAGTCTTTAAAACTTGTGCCAACACAACTCGAAAAATTAGTTACCTGCTAAAAAAAAGTCGAACATGGCGTTAATTAGTGTATTAGTAGAGATTATGTTAAACAATGATTTAAATTTAAGAATAAAGTGTCTGGAATTAGCTATTGCATCTAGTTGTAATGGTGAAATCACAGAGATTGCTATGAAATATTATAATTTTCTGACAGGTAAAAATGATCCTATGATTTTTATCTCAGCTTTTAACCCTAGCATGAAACTTAATTAAAGGAGATTAATAATAATCTGCCTCTATTATAAAACTATCCCTCCTGTAGCACTTGATCCTTTACCGTTTCCATAGCGCCTGTAACTTTTTCCATAAATTCTCTTACGGGGTCTAAGCTTAACCTGGCATAAATTGCTGTGGATTGAGGGCTTTTATGATTCAGTGCTTTACCAATAACGTACTGACTTGCACCAAGAATTGCCATCCAACTGGCATGGGTGCGCCTAAGATCATGGATCCTTAAATCTGTAAAACCAGCATTCTTACAGAGTCTCTTCCATGCTTTCTTAGGTTCTTGCAAGTGCCCACTACTACTAGTATCGCTAGGAAATACCCACTCACTTGTTGCTTTCTTTTGCCTAACCTCTAATATTTTTATTGTGCTATCAGTTAACACTACGGTCTGCGGCTCTCCATTCTTAGTATCTGCTATATACCACGTTTTATTTGCAAAACTTATATTCTCCCAACGCATAGCTAAAACATTACTTTTACGCGCCCCAGTATATAACGATATCAAAATAAAATCCTTCATTGTGTGACTTGTCTCTTTTTCTAAGGCTTGAAAGAATCTGGGTGCTTCCTCTTTAGTAATATATCTATCCCTTGATTGTTCCTTGTGTTTTGTAATGCCAGTGATAGGATTTTTCTCTAATAACTCCCATTCAATAGCTTTATTAAATACAGCACTGCACATCTCCAAAAACCTATTGGCACTGTACTTACCAGAAGTAGTAATATCGTTAAAGGTCTTCTGAATATCTGCTTTTTGTATATCCGAGATTTTCATAGGATAAAAGTGTTTAGCCTGCCTATCCATTGTAGTAATATAATCCTTCCATCTTTTAATATTATGTCGTCCATAGTCATTAATATATTTGTCAAACAATTCCTTAAAGCTTAGTTCTTCAGATGATATATCAAGTAATTGATTAGATAATTTAAATTTTTCTTCCATAGGGTTAACACCTTTAGCCACTTGACTTTTGAATTCAGCCGCCTTTACTCTAGCATCAACAATAGATAAATCAGGAAAACGTCCTATTTTAATTCTCTGATATTTTTTCTGAATTACTATCCCTAAATAAAATCCTTTAGTACCACCATATGATACTATCAGAATTAATCCAGCTTCTTTAGTATCTTTATAAACATCTCTTTTTTCTTTTGGTGGTTCAATTTTATATAAAGCGTCTTTCGTAAAAGTTAATAATCTTTCTGTCATATTTTATACATCCAATTAAAGTTAAATTCTTAATGATTTTGTAATGGTGTTATAATGAATCTTTCTAAGATTGTTAGTCTCTTGTTAATATAATGCATAATTGTGGCAGTAATTGTTTATCTGTGTTCTCAAATCAACACAATCACTAGGAATAACACGAGCAAAAGGTTAATAGACTGTAAGAAATATGATAAAGAGTAGATCTAGACTACAATTTTTGCAGCTTACTCCAAGAAGTTACGATAGCTGTTCATTCATCCCTTAAGGTCTATTTTAATTATTATACTGCTGTACTATGACTATGCGACTGGCAGGTTCATGATAAGATAAAATTGTAAGGCACTAAACAATATTGTCAGTATAATAATGATGAATATATATAGCCGTTCGAAATCATCTTGCATAATGATACCTATTGTTTTATAACTTATAATATCTATACTGCTAGTGTAGTATTGCACTAGCTTTTAGTATATTAATACACCTATAATATTATGTATATAAATATACATAATATTATAACTTAAAATATATAAATAAAATATTTTATAACCAAAATGTCACATTTGATTATTAAGAAGAATATAGAAAGATTACTGAAGGAAAGAGATTGGCGGGTTGCAGATCTGGAAAATAAGATTGGACAAAGTAGAAGTGTAACAAACATTTTTAGAGGTGCTTCTAAGAATCCTACAATAGAAGTGTTGCAAGCTATTGCTAAAGCTTTGGATGTAGACCTGCAAGAATTACTTCTAGATCATGATAGTAATGATTCTGTACTTAATATAGCCTTGCTCCGTGATACGTGTAATAAAATTATTAATGAACTTGAGGGCATTAACTATCCAATCACGGTAAAATACAGTAATATATTTACGCTTATTAGAGAAGTGTATGAATATTCAACGCAGTTAAATCTTGTTAAGGCTGATGATAATTTTACTAAATGGCTAATACACAAACATTATAAACACTAATGTTTGGATACAAGCTAAGTGATACACTCATGTTAATTGTGATACGTTGAGTGAAAAAATTAATGGCATATCCCATATATCTCTTCTGTTCTATGATGATTTGGTCCAAAATATTTTAATAACAATGTATAAAAATAAGCACATTGTATGTGACTCTCTTTGTCATTAGGCAGATTTTTTGCAGCTTTTGCTGCCTTAGCAAAGGTATGACTGACATTATCCATATTACCAATATTTTTTATACCATAGATATTCCAATAAATATTTTTAACTAATCTATAAGTACTCATAGCCTCTTCCGCCTTACCTACAGCACTTAATGCATCAGCTGTTGCTACTAAGGCATGGGCTAAAAATATATCTTTTGAATTGTCTAAATCACCTTCTGTATTGTTTCTACTTTCATCGCTTACTAATAAATTAACTGCTTCATGAGCATGATCTAATGCCTCTTTTTCTTTGCCAACTCCAAGCTCAGCTCTAGAAAGCTCTGTTAAAGTACCAGCTAAAACAGTTGTAGAAATGTCTTCTTTCTTCCTGTTTTTTATATTTTCGTATATATTATTATTTACAATATCATAAGCTTCTTTAAACTTTCCCATATAGTTCAATATCATAGCTTGTATTATATATTCCGAAGCAAGAAATACTCCCTTTGTAGCTTTATCTACCGGAGAATATAATTTATCTATATCAAGCAGTAACATATTTAAAGCTTCTTGGTATTGTCCTTTAGCTAGCAAAATATCAGCCTTAACTGTTTCTACTAAATTCATCCCTAAAAATGTCTTAAGAGTAGTAGGGCGTATCTTTTCTGCTTTACCGATGTTTTCTTCAGCATTACTTACATCTCCTATAGCAAGCTGTATTATCGCTTTATTAGCATAAATATAAGATTTTAGTTCTTGATAGCCTGATGTTTTTTGAACAATTTTTTCTGCCTTATCTAAGTATTGCATGGTAGTTTTGATAGGTTGATTATCCATAGCATATTTATACATACCTATAAAGACTAGATAGCCGCTATATACAGACTTTTCTTTATCACTACGGAACCATAGGCTGATGCTTTGTTGTTTATTTTGAAACCAATCAATCATTTTCTTAGCATTATAGGAGTGGCGTTGTCCTATTAAGTAATACCATAGCAGTTTTTCTCTCAGTTCCATTATCTTATAGAGATCAGCTTTATACTTATCTGCATTATGGAGTAATATTTCTAGATTACCTTCTAAAAAGCTAGAACTTTTGAGTACTACTAACCTTTTATTCACTGCTTCAGGTATCATATTATTAAACCCATCTAATAATAAGTTGACATTTTGCTGATTTAATTTACTGCCAGCTAGGTGTAATAATTCTTCTTTTACTGCATCATGTATTCTAAATATTTGATTGTTTCGATCTTCATTAATTTCTTCAACTAAGCCGAACCTTATAATATCATCAAATAATTCAGATAAATTGCCCTGGTTCTTCATCAATTGTTCTAATAAATACCGGGGTATTCTTTGGTTATTTAACAAAACCATCTTATATAATAAGTCTTTGCTTTGCGGAGTGATTTCTTTCAAAACAATATTTAAGTGCGCTCCTAACTTATTATGATGCTTTTCCATATAGTCTATATATTCCTTAATCGTCATGTGATTATTATTCTGCAAGAAAATAGCGCTATGGCTTATCATATAAGTAGGATATCCTTGCACACTGCTAGCTAATTCCCTAATAAATTCTAATGGCTGATTCTTGATAATTTTATTAATTACTGTGATAACATATTTTTCCTGTAAATAAGGTACTACAATTTTAGGCAGTAAATATCTACTATCTTGTGAACAAACAATAATGTGACCATTATGATACCAATCAATAATATCTTTAATCTTATCATTTTCATTAAGATGCAGATTATCAAATATTAACAACCAATTATTTTTAGGTTTTAAATATTCCATCAGGCTGTTCTTAACATTTTTGATATTTTCAGAGATATAGCATTTCTCATCAGGACATATTCGCTGGTTAATTGCCTTGGCGATCAGCATAAACTGTGGCGTTAGATCAATGCTGGTGTCAATAAAAGCAATAATATCATAGCCTTGAGCATATTCTTGCGCATACTTCCTGACTATCTCACTTTTACCCATTCCAGTAATACCAGTGATCCCTACTATTTTATGTTGCTGTAATTTTTCTCTTAAATCCGCAATCTGTTCTTCATGATTAACAAAGTAATATACTGGTTCTTCTTTATTAATAATAATTGCATATATATTGGAGTTATATAATACTGTGATGAATAAAAAAATTATTAACTGCTTTATCATTTTCTATCCTTAGCGCTTTTATGATCATCTAACTTAATAATTTTTGCTATTTTAGGAGTATTATTATTTAAGTCTATTGTTGCACTACACAATTTTATTTCTATAGTCGTCGAATTATTATTTCTATTAACAATATAATCTAGTTGTAGCCTTTTTAGGAGAATAAATATTTGCCCTAAGCTTAATATGTATAAGTTAGCAGTATCATTAAATATTTTCTCAGAATATCTGATCAACAAGTTTTGATCTAAACGAAAACCATCGCTTGTACAAATAATAGCCTCTTCCTGAAAAACTAACTTTATATACCGGTTACTTGTCGTATTTTTATTAAAATGCAGCATATTAGCTAGCATACTCATCATAATCTGATTAAATATTTCACACTCAACAGGTATAACGAGCTTATCTATCTTATTTACTATATCCAAGGTAATGTTAGCACCATAATAGGCTACGTAACCATTAAAGTAGTGTGTTAAGTCTAAAATTATTGGAGATAATTCTATTTCATGGGAGTTTATTTTTTTCTGACTCGCAAATGTTGCTACTGGCACAGGAAAATATTCACCATTATATTCAGATTCTAAATCACTAATATCCAATTTATGGAGAAAATTTGTGTTAATAGAAGCTTTAAAATATTGATAACACTTTAGAATAAATTCTTCGTTTATCTTATAAAATAAAGATAGATTATTACTTCTAGCAATGCTATTTGCTAACTCTAATTCCAATCTTGCCAGCTTAACTTGTAACCTGCGGTTTCTATTAAGTACAAGCAATAATATCGCTATAGATATGAAAAAGACAATACTAGATCCTACGATTATTATTAAAACGTCATTGTTTATTTGAGCTATAGCTTGTTGTTCTTGATACGAATCTGGATTAATTTGTATTATGACTTTAAGTAGTAAATCTTTCGTGATTAGATATTCTTTGATTATACTATTGCTATAGTCGGTTAAACCATTACTAATTATTGGTTGATCATTAACGATAATAGCATAGTTAAATGCTTGATCAAAAAGCTCATTCATTAATTCCTGAAATGTTAAATACGGTAAATTATGAGTTACAACATAATTTTTGATATGTTCTTTAGCTGCTAACATGTGATCAGATATTGAATTCTCCTGTTCTTTATTTAATGTTTGGAATGCAGTATTTAAATTATTTACGATCAGTGACTTTATTATCTCATGTTGTACCTCTAACCTAATAAAGTTGTGGTCCTGATGTTTTTGCCAGACTTTGTAATAAAGTCCCATATCAAGGATGATGATAATACATAATACCAGAAGTGTATAAGCCATAGTTAACTTAAGGGTAGAATGCTGACCCTGTATGTTACGTTGAATTATCATTACCTTAAAATATCAATTGTTAATTATGACTTTGATCATAATATATTTATTAGGTAATTCTACAAAACATATATGTTAACAAGAAATGTTGTT